>JAFAPJ010000022.1 GCA_019247255.1 Methylobacteriaceae bacterium
TCGCGGCGGAGCCCCTCGTACTCGGCCGGGAAAGCCTGCCCGATGCGGCAGGCGAGGTCGCCCTCCGCGAGCCGCGCCAGGGCCCCCGCCAGCGCCGACACCACGGCTTCCTGCGCGGCCCGCGCCGCTTCCCGCTCGCGCTCGGCCTCGGCCCGCTCCGCTTCCGCCGCACGCCGCTGATCCTGGCTCTCGCCCTCCAGACGCAGCTTCTCGATCGCTGCGTCCTTGAACACCTGGACGGAACGCGCCATCCGGCCGATCTCGTCCCGGCGCTCGCGATGCGGCACCTCCGCCGCGACGTCGCCCCGGGCCAGGCGGTCCATCGCGGCCGTCATGGCGGAGACCGGCCGGCCGAGCTGCCGGGCGAGGAACCAGCCGCAGGCGACCGACAGCGCGAGCGCAAGGGCGCCGCCGACGAGGAGCGTGAGCTCCGCGTCGGACCGCGCCTTGTCGGTCTCGGCCGTCGAGGCCGCGAGCTGCGCCCTGTCGAACTCGTTGAGGGCGGCCTGCGCCGCCCGATATCGGTCGAAGATCGCCGTGCTTGCCGGGTCGTTGGCGACCGCGAGAGCCCGCTCGGTTGAATCGAGGTCCTCGCCCGAGCGCGCCTGCACGTCGCCGACCTTCGCCTGCCATTCGCCCGCGAGCGCGAGCGTCCGCTCCAGGAGCCGCACGCCTTCAGGATGGTGCGTACGAGCCTGCACCTCGCGGGCAGAGGTCTGGAACTTCGTCTTCTCGGCCGCGTACCGCTTCGCTTCCTTGCTGCCCTGCGTGATGACGAGCCCCGACATGGCGTTCGCCTGGTCGAGCATGTTGTTCTCGACCTCGCCGGCCCAATACAGGAGCGCCGCGCTCTGCTCGTTCGACCGGCTCGCCTGGGCGATCGTGGCGAGCTTGAGGACCGCGACGCCGATCATCGCGCACAGCGTGACGACCACCACCCCGAAGGCGGTCGCCACCTTCACGGCGATCGGAACGTCCCGGAAAACCCTCGCCATCCCCTCGACCGCTCCCGCGCGCAACTCGCAGGCTTTAGCCGGAGGACCCTAAACGATCGGTAAGCATGGCGTCGGGCGTGACCGGGCCGCGGCCCGGCGCATACGCTTCGTTAACCATATGGCTCCTAGCTCATTCGGGGAGCCCGCACCCGGCAAGAATTGCCGGTTCGGGGCCGAGGCTCGGAGCCCGCATGACGGACAGCTTGAATCCGGACCCGACGGCAGCCGGCCACGACGGCGAGAGTAACGCCTTCGACCAGAGCTCGATCGACGATTTCCTCGGGCTCAATCTCGGCCCGTTCGGGGGCGCGCCGGTCCCCGTCAAGGAAGCGCTGGTGCGCGCCCAATCGGTGTCGCAGGCGCGCATCCCGCTCATCGAGGCCGTGCTCGACCGGCACGTGAAGGCGCTGACCTCCTCGGCGCGCCGGATCACCTCGGACATGGTCGAGATCCGCCTCGACCGGGTGACCTCGCAACGCTTCCAGCCCTATCTCGATTCGATCGCGCTCCCGGCGCTCATCGCGGTGTTCCACGCTCAGCCCTGGGGCGGAGCCGGCCTGCTCACGGTCGATTCGGCGCTTGTCTACGCCCTCGTCGACGTCATGTTCGGCGGCGCCTCCGACCTGGAGCCCGCGGTCGTCGAAGGCCGCCCCTTCTCCCAGATCGAGCTGCACGTCCTCGAGAACTTCACCAAGATCGTGCTCGACGATCTCTCGACGGCCTTCAGCGCCTTCGCGCCCGTCACCTTCGCGCTCAGCCATTTCGAGACGACGCCGCGCTTCGCGGCGATCGCGCGGCCGCAGAGCGTCATCGCGCTCGCCACCGTGCGGGTGAATTTCGGCAACCTCGCGGGCGATTTCGACCTCGTCCTCCCGCTCTCGACGCTCGAGCCCGTCAAGGACCTGTTCTCCGGCAATTTCGGGGAGGACAAGACGGCCGGCGAGGACCTTTGGCAGAGCGCGCTCAAGCGCGAGGTGATGCTCTCGGAGGCGACGCTCACGGCCGTGCTCGACGAGATCAAGGTGCCGCTGCGGCAGGTGCTCGACTATGCGATCGGCGACACGATCCTCCTCGAGAAGGGCCCGCAGGACCGCGTCGAGCTGCGCTGCGGCGACATCGTGCTGAGCGAAGGGCTCCTCGGCCGTGCAGGCCGGCACATCGCGGTGAGCCTGACCGAGGCGGTCCGCCAGCGTCCCCGCGACCCGTGACCCGAGCGAACTGACGTCCCATGGCCGAGACCGAGCTCCTCCTCGCCCCCGCCGCGCCCGCGCCGCGCACGCCGTCGCTCGACGGCCGCCGCAAGGCCGCCGCCATCATGCTGCTCCTCGGCGAGCAGGCGAGCGCACCCATCTGGGAGCATCTCGACGAGGAGGAGGTGCGCGCGCTGTCCTATCAGATGACGCAGCTCGGCTCCGTGCCGCGCGACGCCGTCCGGGACGTCGCCGAGGAATTCGTCACGACCTTCGGGGCCGGCGAGCGGCTCGTCGGCAATTTCGAGCGGACGGAAGCCTTCCTGCGCGACGTCCTGCCCTCCGAGAAAGCGGAGGCCGTGATCGAGGCTCTGCGCGGACAGACCGGCCGAAACGTCTGGCAGCGCCTCTCGAACGTCGACGCGAACCTCCTGTCGGCCTTTCTCAAGGGCGAGCACCCCCAGACGGTCGCGCTCATCCTGTCGCGCCTGCCTTCGCCCACGACCGCCACCATCCTGTCGGGCTTCCCCGACCTCTTCGCGGTGGACGTGCTGAACCGCATGCTCAAGATGAACTCGGTCAGGAGCGAGACGGTCGAGAACGTGGAGCAGGTCCTGCACACCCAGTTCCTTTCGGGCCTCGCCCAGGCGGCGCGGCGGCGCGACTCGCACGAGATCATCGCGGAGGTGTTCAACGCCTTCGATCGCGACACCGAGCGCAAGTTCATGGAGGCCCTCGAGCGGGTGAACGAGCCCTCGGCCGTCCGGGTGAAGGCGCTCATGTTCACCTTCGACGACCTGCTCAAGTTCGACGCGGCCGCGATGCAGACCTTGCTGCGCGGGGTCGATCGCGACCTCCTGCCACGCGCCCTCAAGGGCACCTCCGAGCGCATCCAGCAGCTCTTCCTCAAGAACATGTCGAGCCGCGCCGCCAAGATCCTCCAGGACGACCTCGCGGCGCTGGGACCCCTGCGGGCCAAGGAGGTGCATCAGGCGCAGGCCCAGATCATCACGGTGGCCAAGGGTCTCGTGGACCGCGGCGAGATCCGCCTCACGGCGGCCGAAGGGGACGAGCAGTTTATCTGACCCCCACGGTCCTCGCGGCCGCGGCCCTGGCGGCGGGGGTTCTCGCGGCGCTCGTCTCCGCCGGGCTGATCCGGCTTCTCCGCCCCTGGCTCGTCCGCTACGCCCTCGCGCGACCGAACGCGCGCTCGAGCCATCGCGTGCCGACCCCCCAGGGCGGCGGGATCGCGGTCGTGGCCGCAGCCCTCGCGCTCTGGGCCGCGGCGCTCGCCGGGCTCGGGCTCCCCGGAGGCACGACCGTCGCGACGCTCGCCGCGGCCGCGATCGGCCTCGCGCTGCTCGGGGGTTTGGACGACATCCGGCCGCTGCCGGCCTCGCCGAGGCTCGCCGTCCAGGCGGTCTGCGTCGCGGCTGTGCTTCTCGCCGGCGAGGGGCGGATCGTCCCGGCGTTGCCCGCGGCGGTCGAGACTGCGCTGCTTCTCATCGGCGGTCTCTGGTGGGTCAATCTCGTCAACTTCATGGACGGGCTCGACTGGCTGACGGTCGCAGCCCTCGTGCCGCTGACGGGCGCCCTCGCGGTGACGGGCCTTGCGGGACTACTCCCGGCCGTGCCGACGCTGCTCGCGGCCGCGCTCGCCGGAGCGCTCCTCGGTTTCGCGCCGGCGAACCGGCCCGTCGCCCGCCTGTTCCTGGGCGACGTCGGCTCGCTGCCGATCGGGCTTCTGACGGGCTGGCTCCTTCTCGAGCTCGCCCGCACGGGCGCGCTCGCGGCGGCGCTCCTCCTGCCGCTCTACTACCTGGCCGACGCGACCATGACGCTCCTCGCTCGGCTCCGCCGCGGCGCCCGGATCTCCGACGCCCATCGCGAGCATTTCTACCAGCGCGCAACCGTGAACGGCTGGACGGTCCGTGAGATCGACGCTCGGGTTTTCACGCTGAACCTGACCCTCGCCGCGCTCGCGGGCCTCACGCTCGCTTGGCCGGGCCCCGCGACCGCGGCGGCGGCGCTCGCGGCCGGGGCCGGGCTCGTCGGCCTGACGCTCCGGGCCTTCGGACGACCCCGTTCAGCCTGAAAGGTCGTCGTGCTAAGCGGGCGGCCCTGTCGCGAGCCCACCCATGAACCCGATCTTCGCCGATCTGCCCACGACCGTCTTCGAGGTGATGTCGCGCCTCGCGCGCGAGACGGGCGCGGTCAATCTCGGCCAGGGCTTCCCGGACGATCCCGGCCCCGCCGACGTGCGCCGGGTCGCGGCCGAGGCGGTCGTCGACGGCTGGAACCAGTACCCGCCGATGATGGGCTTGCCCGAGCTCCGTCAGGCGGTCGCGGCGCATTACCGACACTGGCAGGGGCTCGAGCTCGACCCGGAGGGCGAGGTGATGATCACCTCGGGCGCCACCGAGGCGCTCGCGGGCGCGCTCCTCGCGCTCCTCGAGCCCGGCGACGAGGTCGTGCTCTTCGAGCCGATGTACGACGCCTACCTGCCGCTCGTGCGACGCGCGGGCGGCGTGCCTCGCTTCGTCACTCTGACCCCGCCCGAGTTCCGGCTGACGGAGGCGGCGCTCGCGGCCGCGTTCTCGCGCAAGACAAAGGCCGTGCTG
>JAFAPJ010000036.1 GCA_019247255.1 Methylobacteriaceae bacterium
TGGTGTCGCGTCCCATCGCCTTCAACATGTCGCCGACGGGGCCGTCGCCGGGAATTGGATACCAACGCGGCTTGGCCGAGCGGAACCAGTACTCGCCGTTCTCATTTGTGGTGAACACGCCGCGCAGGTTCATCTCAGGCTGCACGCCTTTCTGCTGCACGTCGTAGAAGCCGTCCTCGTTGGTCTGCCACACGTCGATCGTAGCGCCCGGGATCGGGGTGCCGGCCGTGTCGACGACGCGGCCCGCCACCACCAGCGGCTCGCCCTTGCCGTCGAGGCAGATGTTGGCGCCATGCGCATAGCGGGGAGCATCGGGCACATAGAAGGGGCCCAGGATCGTGTTTTCGGTGGCCCCGTTCGGGCGGCGGTGGTTGATGGCGTCGACCAGCATGGACACGCCGAGCGTGTCGGACAGAAGAATGAATTCCTGCCTCTTGTCGTCGCACATATGGCCGGTGCGGGTGAGGAACTGGATGCCTCGGAGCCATTCCTCCGGCGTCAGCTCCACCTCGCGCACGAAGGCGTGCAGGTGCCGGGTGAGGCTCGTCATGATCTCGGCGAGGCGCGGATCGGTGCCCGGCTCCATCCGGGCGAGGACGGCCTCGGTCATGTTGGATTCGGTCAGGTTGCGCATCGAAAGCCTCCGGGTCAGCGGCCGGTGAGGTCGAGGAAAGCCAGGATCGAGACCCGGTCCCAGATTCCGTGGACGGAGAACGGGTCCTCGCGGTGGAATCGCTCGGCCGCCGCGCGGTCGGGGACCTCGACCACGAAGAGCGAGCCGATCATGGTCTCGCCATCGTCGGCCACCAGCGGGCCGGACAGGCGGATGTCCACCCCGCAGGTCGCGAGATAGGCCTTGTGGGCCGGGCGATGCTTCAGCCGGGCCGGGAGCTGCCCCTCGCCGTCGAGGCATTTGATCACGTAGCGCATCAGGCGGACCTCACGCTGCCGCGCTCGATCAGGTAGGCGCCGTCGATGAGGCCGGCGATATGACGGTCGTTCGATTCGGCGATGAAGACGGTCAGGCCCTCGCCCTTGAGGCGCGACAGGATCTCGGCGATGCGGTGGGCGAGCGCCGGCGCGACCCCTTCCGAGGGCTCGTCGAGAAGCAGGAGCTCGCGCCCGACCATGAGAGCGCGGGCGAGCGCCGCGAGCTTTTGCTGGCCGCCGGAGAGCTGCGGCGCCTTGCGGGCCATGAGCGGCTTGATCTCGGGGATCAGGTCCAGGATCCAGCGCAGCCGCTCCACGGCGCCCTCGAGCCGGGTCGCCCAGGCCGGCGCCAGCACGTTGTCCTCGACCGAGAGGTCGGGCACCAGGCGGCGATCTTCCGGCATGTAGCCGATGCCGAGATGGGCCCGCCGGTGCAGAGGCACCGACGCGAAGTCGAGATGCTCGTAGGAGACCCGGCCCGACCGTGCCGGCACCGCTCCCATGATGGCCCGCATGAGGGTCGTCTTGCCGGCGCCGTTGCGGCCGATGAGGCCCATCATGCGACCGGCCGGAATCTGGAGCGAGACGCCTCGGAGGATCGGGGTCGCGCCGATCGAGACGTCGACGCCTTGCAGCTCAAGCATCGGCCGGCTCCCGTTGCGTCGCCCGAGCACCGCTGAACGAGCCCTCGCCGACGATGACCTCCAGCACCTTCGGGTGGTTCAGCGCGTCCTGCGGTGGGCCGTCCGCGATGATCCGGCCTTCCATGAAGGCGAGCACGCGCCCGGCGTAGCGGGCGACGATGTCCATGTCGTGCTCGACGAACAGAACGGTCACGCCCTCGCGGTCGAGCGCCTCCATGACCGTCGCCATGATGGCGAGCTTCTCCTCCTGGCTGACGCCACTCGTGGGCTCGTCGAGGAGCAGGATCTTCGGCCGGTGAGCCATCGCCATGGCGATATCGAGGAGCTTGCGGACGCCCTGGGAGACGAGGCCCGCCTCGCGGTCGGCCTGATCGCCGATCCCGTATTCCGCGAGCGTGCGGCGGGCGCGCTCCGCCCGATCGCTCGTCCAGGGGTCCGCGAGGAGCGCGAGCCCGGTCGCCTCCGCGAGCGCGAGCGCCATCACGAGGTTCTCGAGCACGGTGCGCGATCCGAAAACCTGCGGCACCTGGAAGGAGCGGCAGATGCCGAGCCGCGTCACCTCGCGCGGCGGCCGCCCGAGAACGGACCGACCCTCGAAGCGAATGTCGCCGCCGCTCGGCTCCAGATATCCCGTGACCATGTTGACGAAGGTGGTCTTGCCGGCCCCGTTCGTCCCGATGATGCCGATCCGGTCGCGCGGGCGGACCTCGACGTCGATGCCGGTCGCGGCCACGACCGCGCCGAAGCGCTTCTCGAGCCTTTTGACCTCGAGAATGGGAGCGGTCGTCATCTCAGCTCCTCCGAGCCTTGGGCATCAGCGACCACAGGCCGCCGGGCACGAACATGATGGCGGCGAGGAGCGCGCTGCCGAGGATGATGCGCCAGGCGCCCGGCGAGTAATGCGTCGCGACCGCGTGGATCAGCTCGAAGACGAGAGCGCCGAGGAAAGGCGCGAAGACGGAGCCCGAGCCCGACAGGATCATGACGAAGACGAACTCGCCGGAATTCGTCCAATAGGCCATGGCGGGATCGACATGCCCGATCACCATGGCGGCGAGCGCCCCGCCGACCCCGGCGAGGGTCGCGGCGATCACGTATTTCACGTGGACAGCCATGGCCACGGAAGCGCCGAGATACTCGACCCGGATCTCGTTATCCCGCACCGCCTCCGCGAGGCGCCCCAGCGTGCCGCGAAGGTAAAGCGCGACAGCGATCGCTCCCGCCCAGGCGACCACGCTCGACAGCACGAGGAGGGCGAAGCGCTCGCTGCTCCGGTCGGGCGCATAGCCGGCATAGGTCGTCGCGTGGATGGCGAATCCGTCCGTCGAGCCGAGCGACTCGCTCTTCACGAGAAGCCCGTAGAGGATCATCGAGAACGCAAGCGAGAGCATCGCGAAGAAGATCCCGCGGTAGCGCCGCAGCAGGAAGCCGAGCACCAGGCCAAGCGCGCCTGCCGCGAGCGCTCCGGCGAGAACCCGCACGAGCGCATCGTTGACGCCCGCCCGCGACAGGAACCCGACCGCATAGGCGCCCACCGCGAAGTAGAGCGCCTGTCCGAAGGACACGAGGCCCGCGCGCAGGAGCACGATGAGGCCGAGCACCACCATGGCGCGGAAGAGCGCGAAGAGCAGGATGGTGAGGAGCCAGGCCGGAACCGCGAACCCGGCCGCGATCACGAGGACCGCGCCGATCGTGATCGGTAGGACGGGCGACCGGCTGCGGGTCGGGCGGGCCGAGGCCGGAGCGGCCGCCAGGGTCGCGGAAGGTGCGGCGCTCATCAGATCTTCCTCGCTTGGGCGCGCATGAAGAGGCCCTGAGGCCGGACGATCAGGACGAGGGTCATGATCGCGTAGATGACGAAGAGCTCGAATTGGGGCGCGAGGTGCACGGAGGCGGCCCGGGTCAGCCCGACCATGACGGCGCCGATCATCGCGCCCTCGATCGAGCCGAGGCCCCCGATCACCACGACCGCGAACGAGAGGATGATGACGTCGACCCCGATGCCGGGGGAGACCGAGATCATGGGGGCGGAATAGGCGCCGCCGAGCGCCGCCAGCATGGCGCCGATCGCGAACGTCGCCGGGTAGACGAGCCGCACGTTGATGCCGAGCGCCTGGGCCATCTCACGGTCGTGGATCACGATAAGCAGGAGCTTGCCCATGCGGGTTCGGTTCAAGGCCCACCAGGCGGCGCCGCCCACGACGAGCGCGAGGACGACGAGCGAAAAATCGTAGTTCGTGAAGGCGATGCCGCCGATGCTCGAGGTGCCGAGGAGGCCGTAGGGCTGGTAGGCCGGGTAGGCGTCGGTGCCCCAGATGAGAAGGACGACATCCTCCAGGATGAGAAAGACCGCGAAGGTCGCGAGCACGATCGCGATCTCGTCGCGGCCGTGGAGGAAGCGCAGCAGCCCTTGTTCCAGGACGAGCCCGAGCACCAGCCCGACCCCGATCGCGGAGGCGAAGATCAGGCCGAACGACCCGAAGGCCGGCAGGTCCGCATCGAACCAGCGCCCGATGAGCGTCGCGGCCACGTAGGCGCCGACCGCGTAGAGGCTGCCATGGGCGATGTTCAGCACCCGCATGACGCCGAAGATCAGGGTCATGCCGACGGCGACGATGAAGAGCCAGGCCGAGTAGTTCAGCCCGTCGATCAGGATCGGGACCAGCGCGTTCATCGATTGACCTTCCGAGCGCGAGGAGGGAGCAGGCGGCGCAGGCCGCCGCCCGGTTCGCTCAGGGCCGCCACCTGGTCAGCCCGCGACGGTGCCCGTCAGTTGGACAGGTTGCACTTGGCGCCGGGCATCCCGGCCTGAAGCCACTCGATCGACTTCGCGCCCTCGGGCGGGTTCACGCAATCGGCCGGGTAGTAGGTCACGTCCGTGACGGTCGCGGTTCCGGCCGACCTGTCGAACTTGTAGACGCCGATCGCCGATTCCGTGACGGCCTGCCGTCCGTCCGACTGCGCCATGCGGATCGTCGTGCCGAAAGCCTCGTACTCGATGCCCCGGAAGGCGCGCGCCACCTCGTCCCGGCTCGGAACGCCGCCGCCCTTCGCGGCCGCGGCCTTGTCGTAGGCGACCTTCAGGCCGAGAAGCGCCTGCGCGGCATGGTAGGCCGGATAGGTCGGGGGCACGTTGTAGCGGTCCTCGTAGGCCTTGCGGAACCACTTGTTGAGATCCGTTGGCCGCGCGAAGACGCCGTAGGGTCCGCGGCCCGCGATGATCACGCCGTCGGGCAGCTTGGCGCCGAGCCGGTACATGGCGGTCTCGCCCGTCGACAGGACGAGCTGGGTCTTCGCGTTGAGTTGGCGCGGCGCCATCTGCAGCACGAAGGCTTCGAGGTCCGAGCCGAAGAAGCTCGAGAAGGTCGCCTGAGGCCCGTTGGAGAGGAGCGAGGTGATCTCGGCTCCGTATTGACCCGAGCCGAGCGTGGGGAACTGCTCCATCGTGGCCTTGAAGCCGGGCTTGAGGGCCTGCATGGCGAGGGTGAAGTCGCGCCAGCTGTCCTGGCCGAAGGCGAAGTTCTGATTGATGCCGGCGTAGGACTTGAGCTCCGGCATGCGCGCCAGGAGGTAGCGCGCCGCGGTCACGCCGTCGGCGGTAGCGTTGGCCGATGTCCGGAACAGATACTCGTATTTGGCGTCCTCGAAGACCCGGGGCGTGCCGCACGTCGAAAGGACGGACAACGTCTTGGTCTCCTCCAGCACCGGCAGTGCGGCGAGGCAGGTCCCGGTCGTCACGAAGCCGACCACCGCGTGCGGCTGCTTGCGGTCGATGAGCGATCGGACTTCGGTCGCGATGCGGGCCGGGGCGCCTGCCTCGTCCACGAGGGTCATCTCGAGCTGCTGGCCCGCCATGCCCTTCGTCGCATAGGGCGCGGGCAGCGTCCCCGAATTGATCGCGTCGATGAGGAGCTCGGCTCCGTTGCGGGCCGGGATGCCGAAGGGCCCGGCCGCGGCTCCCGTGAGGTGGGTGACGACGCCGATCCGCAGCGGCTCCTGCGCCAGGACGGGCGCGGTCAGCGCAACGCTCGCGGCGAGCGCCGCGATCAAGCTCAGACGTGACATGGACGTTCTCTCCCGGCTCGGTCGTTTCCTGGTGTTTTCTCGATCTTGCGTCAGCGGGAGCCTCCCGCCGACGGAGTCTTTTGTCTCAAGCGGCGGCGCACGGCTCCGCGCCGCGCGGCACGTCGCCCGCCCAGGCCTGCGCGAGAAGCGAGCGGATCGCGTCCCGCTCGATCGGACGTGGGTTCCAGTAGGGGTTAGCGGTCGCGAGATCGGCGGCCCGGTCGAGCGCGCTCTCCGGCAGGCCGAGCGCGTGCAGCGATCGCGGCGCGCCGAGGCGTCCGGCGAGGTCCCAAAGGCCGGTCGCCGCGTCAGTCGAGCCGAGCGCGCGCGCGATGCGCGCCATCGCGTCGGGCGCCGCCGGGGCGTTGTAGGCTGTCGCGTAGGGCAGCACGACCGTGTGCGTCTCGGCATGCGGGAGGTCGAAGGACCCGCCGAGCGTGTGGCAGAGCTTGTGATGGAGCGCCATGCCGACGCTGCCAAGGCAGAGGCCGCAGAGCCAAGCGCCGTAGAGCGCGTCCGATCTCGCTTCCCGATCGTCGGCCGCAGCGACGAGCCTCGGCAGGGCGCGGGCGAGAGCCGCGATGCCCTCTTCCGCCATCAGGCTGACGATCGGGTTGCGATCCTGCGCGTAGAGCGCCTCCACCGCGTGCGCGATCGCGTTCATGCCCGAGGTCGCGGTGAGGCCGGCCGGCAGAGTCAGGGTCAGATCGACGTCGTAGAGGACGACCTCGGGGAGGATCTTCGGCGAGCGCTGCGTCGTCTTCAGGCCGCCTTCGGTCTGCCCCAGGATCGGGGTCATCTCGGAGCCGGCATAGGTCGTGGGCACGACGATCTGGTCGAGATCCGTCGCGAGGGCGATCGCCTTGCCGAGCCCGGTCGTCGAGCCGCCGCCGACCGCGACCGTGCAATCGGCTCCGACCTCCCGGGCCTTGGCGACGGCGCGCGCGGTGACGTCCGTCGGCGTGTGCATCGCGGCAGCCGTGAAGGTTCCGACCGCGAGGTCGCCGAGGGATGCCGCGAGCGCCTCGGCCTGGGCGGCCTGCGGGGGCGTGGACAGGACGAGCGCGCGCGACCGCCCCAGCCCCTTCACCTCCTCGGGTAGCCGCGCCATCGTGCCGGACCCGAAGACGACCCGCATGGCGAGGCCTGTATAGACGAAATCCTGCATCCGCCCGCTCCTGGATCGTCTCCGCCGCCGCGCTCAGACCACCGCTTCCGGGCCGCGGGCCCCTTCGGTCTCCGCGGCCGTCGCGTAATCGACCTGGTAGCGGGCGATGCGCAGCCCTTGCAGCGCCTCGCGCACCTGCAGATGGGCGGGATGGGTCGCGTAGGCGCTCAGCGCCGCCCGGCTCTCGAACTCGCTATAGAGGACGACGTCGCAGGCGTAGTCGACGTTGCTCTCGTCGCTCCCCACCTCGAGATGCAGCAAGCCGGGAACGCGGCCGCGCAGCCCTTCGAAGGCATCCTTGAGCCGTGCGATGTTGGCCCGAAGCTCCTGCTCGGACGCGCCCTGCACGTCCCACATGACGATGTGCTTGATCATCGCTCCTCGGTCCCGCCCGGAGAAGGGCGGTTCGTTTCGCCCTTGCGAACGTTGTACAATTCGGGAAAACGGGAAAAAGAGCGAAGAGAGGAATTCAGCTTTCCGCCGGGAGGAAAATTCTGGATCGGCTCGGACAGTTGCAGCTCTTCGTGGCCGTGGCTGACGCCGGCAGCCTCAGCAAGGCGGCCGCGGCGCTCGGCCATTCCAACGCCGCCGCGAGCCGGGCACTCGCGCTCCTCGAAGCCAGGCTGGCCACGCGGCTCGTCGAGCGCAACACGCGGCGGCTCTACCTAACGGAGGACGGCCAGAGGTTCTTGGCTCGCACTCGGTCGGTCCTCGCGGACCTCGCGGACGCGGAAGCTGAGGCAGCCAACGCCGTGCTCGATCCGGCGGGGACCCTCCGTGTCAGCGCATCCCTGTCCTTCGCTCTTCAGCACATCGCGCCCCACCTGCCGGATTATCTGCGGCGCTGCCCGAAGGTCCGCGTCCACGTGGAGGTCGCGAACCGCTACCTGGACATCGTCGAGAATGGGATCGACCTCGCGATCCGGACCAGGGAGGTCGAGCCGGACAGCGCGATCATGGTCCGGCGACTGGCCGAGACGCGGCGCATTCTGGCCGCGGCGCCGGCCTATCTGGCGGCGCGCGGGTGCCCCGAGCGTCCGGAAGCGCTCGCCGGCCACGACCTGCTTCTGTATACCTATGCCCGTGACCCGAATACGTTGCGCTTCGCCCGCGGGTGCGAGGGCACGACGATCGACGTCTCCGGGCTTCTCGAATCGAATGACGGCCAGATCCTGCGCGCTGCCGCGCTGAACGGCCTCGGCATCCTCGTGCAGCCGGCCTACATCGTGCACGAGGATCTCGCGGCCGGACGGCTCGTCCCGGTGCTCGACGATTGGGACCTGCCGCGCCTGACGATCAACATGGCCTATCCGAGCCGGAAGCACCTCTCGGCCAAGGTCCGCTCCTTCATCGACTTCCTTGTCGAGCGCTTCGCCGAGCAGGGCTACGAGCGTCGGTGGACCGGTCGCCAGCACGGCTCGACGACGTGCTGACGAGCTCTGAGCTGGGTCCTCGGTCGCGCGAGCGGATGTCGATCGGACACCTGGCCGATCGCTCGGACGAAGGCGGCCGCCGTGATCCCTCAATCGCCGACCGTGTCGGCGTACCCGCTCACCTGACGGCGCGTTGCCGCGCCCTGCCGAGAGGATCGCGACGCGGCGAGGTTGTCGGCGATGACGGACCGGAGATCGCCGTTCGCGTCGGTTACCAGAGTGGGCGAGAAATGGTCCTCGAAGCATCCCGCGACGGGAAAGGCCGGCCGGTAAAGCGGACCGAGCGGCTGGGTCGTGGTCACGTAGGTCAGGGTCTCGTCGGCGTCGTGACGCCCCGTCCTGCGCCCATTGACGAAGCCCGGCCGGCACAGCCGCGCGCTGTTCATGAGCAGCGAGCCCATCTGTCGGCTCGACAGATGACGTCTGTAGCGACGCCAGAAGCCGATCGCGTGGCGGGCGACGTCGCGCCCTCGTCCTTCGATCCGGGCGAGCTGGCGCACGAAGGGAAGAACGGCCTCGATCCCGTCCCGAGGTCGGGTCAGGAGCGTGAAGCCGTCCATGTCGCGCAGCTTCGCAAGGGGGAGGAAGCGCCCGCTCGCGACCGTCTCGTCGAAATAGGGTGTGCCCAGCAGCGGGATCGTGAGGCTCAGGAAAGCCGGCAGCGGGACCGCGCTCGTGCCGAGCACGAAGTCGAGCTCACGCTCCATCTCCTGAAGCTCGCAGGTCGTCGGGTCGAAGATGAGGCCGTATTGAAAGACGATGCCGGCCTCGAGGCAGACGCGGATCAGATCGACCTGCGACCCCGCGAGGTTCTGGCGCTTGTTGTAGGCGGCGACCCGGTCGCGGCTGAAGCTCTCCACGCCGCAGAACAGGCCGAGGCATCCGGCACGGCGGGCCCGCTCGAGATTGCCCGAATCGGCGAAGAAGTCGCTCGTGACGAGCGCCAGCCATCCCGGCACGACGCCCTCACGGTGGAGACTTTCCAGCAGGTCCAGCTTGCGGAGGAAAGCCGAGCGGTTGCTTCCGAAAAAGTTGTTGTCGACGAAGAGCACGATCTTTCGACGCGTGTAGCCGCGAAGCTGACGCTCGACGTCGGCGAGATCGTAATTCACGTAGCTCCGTCGTTCGCCCGTGAGGGCGCAGAAGGAGCAGCGAAAATTGCAGTAGCGGCTCGTCTCGGCGTAGTTGACGGGGCTCGACCAGGTGAGAAGATCGTAGCGCGGTGCGGGGATTTGGGCGGCCGCGTCCTGGCCGAACACCTCCGCGACGACTGCGCCGAGTTCCTCCACGTCGCCCTGGCAGGCGTAGTCGAAGGTCTCGGCCGCGAGAAACGGCAGGTTGCGGATCGCGGGGCCGCCCGCGACCACCACGCAGCCCGGCGCTTTCGTGCGCGCATAGGCGGTGAGGTGGCGCATCCTGTCGAATGACGACGTCACGCCGGTCAGGACCAGCATGTCGGGCCATGCCAGGAGGCGCTCGTCGAGAAGCGGACCGCTGTGGACCTCGCTGTAGATCGCGACCTCGACCCGGTCGCGATCGAAGGCGC
>JAFAPJ010000053.1 GCA_019247255.1 Methylobacteriaceae bacterium
GGAGCGCCACGAGCTTCGCGACTCGGGCCGCGAGCGTCGCGGCGCGCTCCGGATGCGGGGCCATGTCCCGCCGGGCCTCGCCGGCCGCGGCCGAGGAGCGGCCCCCGAAGGTCATGGGCGAGATGGCGCCGTCGAGCTCGGGGATGGCCACCATCATGGTGGCCTCGACCGGGGTCAGGCCGCGCGGGTCGGCCGCCCACTGCTCTAGGGTCTGGAACTCGACCGGGTGGGCCGCGAGATAGGGCACGTCGAGGCGCGCCAGCACCTCCTCGGCGGCGCGCGCGTCGTTGTAGGCGGGGCCGCCGACGAGCGAGAAGCCCGTGAGGGAGACCACCGCGTCGACCGCCGGCGCGCCGTCACGCTCGAAGAAGCGGGCGATCGCGGGGCGCTGGTCGAGACCGCTCGAGAAGGCCGGGATGACCCGCAGGCCCTTCGCCTCGAGCGCCCCGATGACGCCCTCGTAATGGGCGGTGTTGCCGGCTAGCACGTAGGCCCGCATGACGAGGAGCCCGACCGTGCCGACCGCGCCCGGCAGGGCCGGAAGCGCCGCCGCGTCCTCGCCGACGCCGCCCTTCAGGCGCGGGTGAAACAGCCCGATCTCGGGATACTCGATCGGGGGGGCGACCGAGACGCCGGCCCTCAGCGCCCGCCGTTCGCCCTCCGCGTAGCGCGACACGAGGAGGCGCACGAGGTTCGCGATGTTCTCCTCCGACCCGGCGAGCCAGTAACGGAGGGTGAGGAAATAGGCCCGCAGATCCTGGGCCGGACCGGGGATGAAGCGCAGGACCTTCGGGAGCTGGCGCAGCATCGCCATCTGCCGCTGGCCGCTCGCGCGTCCGTCGCGTCCGGAGCCGCGCAGGCGCTTCAGCCAGGCGATGAGGCCCGAGGGCTCGCCCGCCATGGAGAGCTTGCCGAGCCTGGTCAGCGCCACGACCTCGGGGGCCGAGAGGCAGCCGACCATCGCGTCGCAGGTCTCGCGCCGCGCCTGGAGCGCCGGCAGCACCGCCCGAATATGCTCGTCGAGGAAGAGCATGGTGGCGACCACCACGTCCGCGGTCGCGATGTCGGCGTGGCAATGGGCGAGCGAGGCGGGATCGGCCGCCCATTCATCGGCCGCGTGGACGGTGAGGCGCAGCTCGGGCAGGTCGGACTCGCGCAGGCTCGCCTCCGCCCGGGCGGCGGCGCTCGAGAGATGGCTGTCCATCGTGACGATCACGACGTGGATGGCCGGCGCGCGGCCGGTATGGGGCTCAGCGCCCGAAATGCGCTTTCGCATCGTAGAGCGTCTCGAGGGTGATGAGCGCGAGCCCGTTCTCGCGCGCGAAGCTCTCGGCGTTCCGTCGGGCCTTCCCGCGGACGAAGAAGGGGATCTTGCGCAGCTCCCGCTCGGCCTCGGCCGACCAGGCCGCCTGCTCGAGGAGCGTGTCGGTCGCCAGCGAGGTCGCCTCGTCGCCGGCCGGCATCGCGGCGAGAAGCGCGGCCGGCGCTCCGGCCGCCGGCGCGTGGCCGAGATGGGAGGGCGCCTCGTCCCGGAACTCGCTGTCCTCGCGGAACATCCCGACAAGGTGCTCCTCGAGCCCCATCATCAGCGGATGGACCCAGGTGTCGAAGATGACGTTCGCGCCCTCGAAGCCCATCTGGGGCGAGTAGCGCGCCGGGAAGTCCTGGACGTGGACCGGCGCGGAGATCACGGCGCAGGGGATGCCGAGGCGCTTGGCGACGTGGCGCTCCATCTGCGTGCCGAGGACGAGCTCGGGCTCGAGCTCGGCGATCCGGGCCTCGACCGCGAGGTAGTCGTCCGTCACGAGCGCCTGGACGCCGTGGGCGGTCGCGGCCTCCCGCACCTCCCGGGCGAATTCGCGCGAATAGGTGCCGATCCCGACGACCTCGAAGCCGAGCTCGGCCGCCGCGACCCGGGCGGCCGCGACCGCGTGCGTCGCGTCGCCGAACACGAACACGCGCTTGCCCGTGAGATAGTGGGAATCGACCGAGCGCGAGTACCACGGCAGGCGCGACGGGCTTCCGGCGAGCGCCGGGGCGGGATCGACGCCCGCGAGCTCGGCGACCTCGCGGATGAAGTCGCGCGTCGCGCCGACCCCGATCGGCACGGTCTTGGTCGCGGGCTGCGCGAAGCTGCGCTCGAGGTGGCGGGCCGCGAGCGAGGCGACCTCGGGATAGAGGACGACGTTGAAATCGGCATCGCCGAGGCGGGCGAGGTCGCTCGGGCGGGCGCCGAGCGGGGCCACGACGTTGACCCGGATCCCGAGGCGGGCGAGGAGGCGGCGCACCTCCTCGAGGTCGTCGCGGTGCCGGAACCCGAGCGCGGTCGGCCCGAGGATGTTGCAGGACGGTCCGGCCGCCCTCTCGCCGGCCGCGGCCGGGACCTCGCGGGGACGCGAAACGGCGAGCGCGCGCACGAGCTGGTAGAAGGTCTCGGCCGCGCCCCAGTTCTCCTTGCGCTGATACGCGGGCAGCTCGAGCGGGATGACCGGGATCGGCAGTCCGAGCGCGCGGGCGAGGCCGCCCGGATCGTCCTGGATGAGCTCGGCCGTGCAGGAGGCGCCGACGATCATGGCTTCGGGCCGGAAGCGCTCGTAGGCCTCGGCCGCGGCAGTCTTGAAGAGCTCGGCCGTGTCGCCGCCGAGGTCGCGGGCCTGGAACGTGGTGTAGGTCACGGGCGGGCGCTTCTGCAGCCGCTCGATCATGGTGAAGAGGAGGTCCGCGTAGGTGTCGCCCTGCGGGGCGTGGAGGACGTAATGCAGCCCCTCCATCGCGGTCGCGATCCGCATGGCGCCGACATGCGGCGGCGCCTCGTAGGTCCAGAGCGCGAGTTCCATCTCAGGCCACCAACCTGGCGCGCCGGCGCAGCGGGCGCGCGAAGAGCTCGGCGAGGTCGCCCGCCTGGTCGAAGCCGTGGATGGGCGAGAACACGAGCTCGATCGACCATTTGGTCGCGAAGCCCTCGGCCTCGAGCGGGTTAGCGAGGCCGAGCCCGCACACGACGAGATCCGGCCGCGCGGCGCGACAGCGGTCGAGCTGGCGCTCGACGTCCTGGCCCTCGGAGATGAGCCCGGTCTCGGGCAGAAGCTCGAGCTCGGCCGCGAGATGCTCGCGGTGGAGGTAGGGCGTCCCGACCTCGACGAGCCGCATGCCCATCTCGCGACCGAGAAAGCGGGCGAGCGGCAGCTCGAGCTGCGAATCCGGGAAGAAGAAGACCCGCCGCCCGGCAAGCTCGCCCTTCGCGCGTTCGAGCGCGCGGCGGGCCCGGGCCCGCGGCAGGCGGGTCACGGCCTCGAAGCGGGCCTCGTCGATCCCGAAGGCGTCGGCTGCGGCCTTGAGCCAGCCCGCCGTCCCTTCGGCGCCGAGCGGGAAGGGAGCCTTCAGCCGCCGCGCGCCCCTGGCCTCCAGGAGGCGGGCCGTCTCGGCGAGGAAAGGCTGGGCGAGGAGAAGCGAGGTCCTCGGGCCGACGGCCGGCAGGTCGCCCGCGCGGCGGGCGGGCAGGAAGGCGACGCGGTCGATCCCGAGCTCGGCGAACAGGCGGGTGAACTGATCCTCGACGATGTCCGCGAGCGCCCCGACGACGAGGAGCGAGGGCTCCTGGTCCGGCGCCTCCGCCGGGCAATCGCGCACGAGGGCCGCGAGGCACGCATCCTCGCCCTGCGTGAAGGTCGTCTCGATGCCGCTGCCCGAGTAGCTGAGCACGCGCACCGCGGGCGCGAGCCGGGCCGAGAGCCGCTCGGCCGCGCGGCCGAGGTCGAGCTTGATCACCTCGGACGGGCAGGAGCCGACGAGGAAGAGGAGCCGGATGTCCGGGCGGCGCGCGACGAGGCGCTCGACGACGGCGTCGAGCTCGTCATTCGCGTCCGCGAGCCCGGCGAGGTCCTTCTCCTGCAGGATCGCGGTCGCGAAGCGCGGCTCGGCGAAGATCATCACGCCGGCGGCCGATTGCAGGAGGTGGGCGCAGGTCCTG
>JAFAPJ010000056.1 GCA_019247255.1 Methylobacteriaceae bacterium
CGATCACGAGCCAGGCGAGGAGGAACACGGGCCAGGCGGGCGACCAGGCGAGAAGCGCGAGCCCGAGCGCGAGGAGGAGCGCCGATCCGGCGAGGACCGGGCGCCCGCCATGGTGGCCGATCCACCGGCCGACCCGAGGGGAGACGAGGCCGGCGACCACGAGGCCCGCCGAGAGGCTGCCGATGATGGAGGGCAGCGGCCAGCCCGTCTCCGCCGCGATCGGCGCGGCGAGCACGGTCAAGAGGTAGAAGGACGAGCCCCAGGCGAGGATCTGCTCGATGCCGAGGGCCGCGACCACCGGCCAGCGCCGCCCCCCGCTCACGCGGGCGACGGCGGCCGGCGGAGCGTGCCGTCGGCGAGCCAGCGGGCGAGGGCGGCGCCGGCGATCGCCCCGACCAGCTGGGCCACGATGAAGGGCGCCACGTGGTTCGGCGCGATGCCCGCGAAGGTGTCGGTCAGCGCGCGGGCGATCGTCACGGCCGGGTTCGCGAAGGAGGTCGAGGCCGTGAACCAATACGCGGCCGTGATGTAGAGTCCGACCGCGACCGCGACCGGGATCGCCTCGGCCCGCGCCCGTGCGACGAGCCCGATCGTCAGGAGGAGCCCGAAGGTCGCGACGAACTCGGCGAGCCATTGGCCGGGTCCGGTGCGCGCCTTCGCGGCGACCTGCAGGAGGGCGAGCTCGAACATGGCGTGCGCCACGAGCGTGCCGAGGCAGCCCCCGACAATTTGGGCAAGAGCGTAGGCCCCCGCCTCGCGCCACGATAGGGCGCGGGAGAGCGCAGCGACCGCCGACACCGCCGGATTGAAATGGGCGCCGGAAACCGGCCCGAGCGCCAGGATCAGGACCACCAGGATGGCCCCGGTCGGGACCGTGTTGCCGAGCAGCGCGATCGCGACGTTCCCGCCGGCGAGCCGCTCGGCCATGATGCCCGAGCCGACCACGGTGGTGACGAGGAGGCCGGTTCCCAACGCCTCCGCGACGACACGCGGTGCGAGCGGTGAGCTGTTCACGTCGTCTCCGGCCTGGGGCCCGAGAGGACGACCACCTGCCCGTCCTCCTTCACGAACTCGCCCGTCTGCGGAGGCAGCAGGTCGAGCACGGCTTCGGACGGTCGGCAGAGCCGCACGCCCTTCGGCGTGACCACCAGGGGCCGGTTGAGAAGGATGGGGTGGGCCTCGATCGCGTCGAGGAGCTGGTCGTCGGTGAGAGCGGGGTCGCCGAGCTTGAGCTCGGCAAAGGGCGTGCCCTTCTCCCGCAGGGCCTCTCGCACGGTGAGGCCCGCGCGCGTCAGCAGCTGCCTCACGAGGGCTCGCGCAGGAGGCGTCTTCAGGTACTCGACCACGTGCGGCTCGACCCCGGCCTTGCGGATCAGGCCCAGCGTGTTGCGGGAGGTCCCGCAGGCCGGGTTGTGGTAGATCACGACGTCGAAGGGTTCAGCCATGGGTCGGTTCCTCGCGGGCGTCCCGGCGCCCGGACAGCGCGGCGAAGGCGGGCGCGCAGACCTCCGGCCGGCCCTGGCAGCAGTCACGCATCAGGAAGTCGACCAGTCCCGCGAGCGCCTCGAAGGCCGCGCTGTAGATGATCGACCGCCCAACGCGCCGGGACCGAGCGAGCCCGGCGCTCTCGAGCTCTTTGAGATGAAACGAGACGTTCGACGCCGAGACGCCGACGGCGGCCGCGATCGCACCCGCCGCCATGCCGTCTGGACCGGCCTCGACGAGCAGGCGCACGAGGCCGAGGCGGGTCTCCTGAGCCAGAGCCGCGAAAGCCAGCAAAGCCTGGCGCTCGTCCACGTTTCGACATTCCTATTATGATCGAAGTGTCTATCGCGGCTGCCCGGCCTTGCCAAGAGAGGCGCTGGCAGGCGGCGTGTCGGCGCGAGTAGGCGAAGATGAATCCCACCTCGACCCGCATCCTGCCCTGCCACCAGCTCTCCGGTCGCGAGATCGAGGAGCTCGAGGACAGGCTCGCCGAGCACAACGGGCAGGCGATCGGCCGACAGGACGGCGAGCCGCTCGCCTTCGTGGCCCTGGATGCCAGCGAGCGGCGGCTCGGCGCCCTCGCCGGGTATAGCTGGGCCGGGTGCGCCGAGATTAAGCAGCTCTGGGTCGAGGAGCGCGACCGAGGCCGCGGAATCGCGCGCGGGCTCCTCCAGGCGGCCGTCGCCGAGGCGACCACGCGCGGCTGCCAGTCGATCTGGACGCTGTCCTACACGTTTCAGGCGCCCGGCTTCTACGAGAGGCACGGCTTCGAGCGGATCGCCGAGCTCGCGGATTGGCCTCCAGGTCACGCTCACGTCGTCCTGCGGCGGCGATTGCGCGCGGGGTGAGCGGTCGCAATCGGCAAGTAGGCGTGCTCACCCCCGCTCGGAGCCTCGGTCGCGCGCCGGCGGATCCCATCCGCCGAGGTCGGCAACCCCCCAGGCCGCCACTTCCGCCAAGGCGCCGTGCAGGAGGAGGCCGCGCGGCGTGATCGCGTAGGCGCCCCAGGACCGGCCGGGCGCGGGGGGTTGGCGCCTCACGAGCCCGTGCCGCTCCATCTCCGCGAGCTGGTGCGCGAGCACCTGATGGCGCGCGCGGGGCAGATGACGGCGCAGGTCCGCGACGCTCGCCTCGCCGAGCGTCAGCCAATGGAGGATCCGGGCCTTCCAGCGGCCGCCCACGACCTCGACCACGTGCTCGACCGGGCAGGGGTCGAGCGGCGGAAGCTTGCGCTCGTAGCGGTTCATGCGTGTCCGGCCCTGCGGGAATTTATGCGGATTGCGAAGGCGAAGCCGGGCCGCGACATCGCGGCGGAGCACGGCAGCATCGCCGTCCGACACAGGACCGGACCATGACGGATCTCCCGCTCACCCTTCTCCAGATGCAGGGCGCGCCGCTCGACCCGCCTCGCCTCGACGAGGCCTGCCTCGTCCTGATCGACCTGCAGGAGGAATATCGCACCGGAGGCCTCCCGCTCGACAGGATCGAGGCCGCGGCCGCGGAGGCCGCCCGCGTCCTGCAGATGGCGCGCGCGGCGGACGCGCCGATCGTCCACGTTCTGCACGAGGTCGGGCCCGGCGCACCCGTCTTCGATCCCGCGACGCGCAAGTTTCAGCCCATCGAGGGTCTGGAGGCGCATGACGGTGAGCCGACGATCA
>JAFAPJ010000061.1 GCA_019247255.1 Methylobacteriaceae bacterium
GCCGCTATGGGCCGGTCAGGCGGCCGCGCTCGGGCGGGAGATGCCCGCGGCCGAGCTGACGCGGCGGCTCGCCGAGGAAGCGTTGCGGCGCCTGACCGCCTGAGGCGGAGATCGGACGGCAGGGAACGACGCGTCAGGTCACATCCCGGCGCGGACGAGGGCGGTCAGGCGTCGCGCGAGATCGTCGTCGAGCGGCTCGTCGAGCAGCAGGCGGTACCAGATCGCGCCGAACAGGGCCGTGACAGCGAGGTCGAGCGCCTCCGTCGAGGCGGCCGGCCGCTCCTCGGCGAGCACCGCCCGCAGGGCCGCGCGGCGCGGCAGGATTAGCCGTTCGTGAAAGCGGCGCCGGAAGGCGTCGTCCTCCTGGGCCGCCGCCATGAGGCTGCGCAGGGCGGGCCCGCTCGTGCTCAGGGCCGCACAGGTGCGGCGCAGGAAGGCGAGGAGCCGGTCGTCCCCGGCCTCCGCGGCGGCCGGGTCGTCGACCTCGGCCTGCGCCTGGGCCAGGAACGCTTCGAGCACGAGATCCGCCTTCGTCGTCCAGCGACGATAGAGCGCCTGCTTCGAGGCGCCCGCTTCCGCCGCGATCATCGCGGTCGTCACAGCCGCGAAGCCGTGCACGACGACGAGCGACCGCGCGGCCGCGAGAATGGCGGCCGTCGTGTCCGGGCTAATAGGTCGGCCGGCACGACCCGACGCTGAGGAGCCGCTCATCGCCATATTACGGAACCAATAGTACCGAAATAGGTTGATTGGGCCAAGAGGAGGCCGGCATGAGCGTGTCGGGGACAAGGCTCGTCATCATCGGCGGGACCTCGGGGATCGGGCTCGCCACGGCCCGGGCGGCCCAGGACGCAGGAGCGCGACCCGTCATCGTCGGCCGGAGCGCCGCGGGCCTGCGCTCCGCACTCGACCGCCTCGGGCCCGAGGCGAGCGGAGAGGCGCTCGATGCGGCGGACCGCCCCGCGCTCGACGGCTTCTTCGCGCGGATCGGCTCGTTCGAGCACCTGGTCGTGGCGGCGTCGGGCGGGGCCGGGGCGGGACCCTTCCGGGGGCTCGCCCGAGCCGACCTTCAGGCCGGGCTCGACGCCAAGTTCTGGGTGCAGTGGCATTGCGCGCAGGCCGCGCTCCCGCACCTCGCGCGCACCGGATCGATCACGCTGGTGACGGCGGCCTCCGCCCGCGTCGGCAATCCCGGCACCTCGGGCCTCGCCGCGATCAACGGGGCGCTCGCCGCCATGGTCCTGCCCCTCGCGCACGAGCTCGGCCCGGTCCGGGTCAACGCCGTGTCGCCGGGCGTCATCGACACGCCGTGGTGGGACCGACAGCCGGCCGAGATGAAGGCCCGCTTCTTCGAGGGCGTCGCCCGCACCGTTCCGACGCGCCGCGTCGGCCGCCCCGAGGACGTCGCGGACGCGATCCTGTTCCTCGCCGGCAACGGCTACGTCACGGGCGTGATCCTCGACGTGGACGGAGGGCTGCGGGGCGCTTCGCCCGGCTGAGCCGAGCGGGGTGCGCCGCGAGCGCTCGCCCGCTCTCCCGTCCGCCGCCTTGATGCTATGGGGAGCCATGGCGCCCGTGCTTCGCTTCGCCCCCTCGCCGACGGGGCTCATTCATATCGGGAACGCGCGCACCGCGCTTCTCAACGCGCTCCTCGCCCGCCGCGAGGGCGGCACCTTCATCCTGCGCTTCGACGACACGGATGCGGAGCGCTCCCGCGCGGAATATGCGGAGGCGACCGAGCGCGACCTCGCGTGGCTCGGCATCCCGCCCGACCGCGTCCACCGGCAATCCGACCGGCTCGCGATCTATCGCGACGCGGCGGATCGGCTGCGCGCGGCGGGCCGGCTCTATCCCGCCTACGAGACCGCGGAGGAGCTCGAGCGACGCCGGCGTCTCCAGCTCGCGCGCGGCGAGCCGCCGATCTACGACCGCGCGGCGCTGCGGCTGAATGCGGCCGACCGGGCGCGGCTCGGATCGGAGGGTCGGCGTCCCCATTGGCGCTTCCGGCTGGAGGCCCGGACCGTCGCCTGGAACGACCGCGTGCGCGGCCCCTCCCACGTCGATTGTGCGTCCCTCTCCGATCCCGTGCTCGTGCGCGAGGACGAGAGCTTCCTCTACACGCTGCCCTCCGTCGCGGACGATCTCGCGATGGGGATCACCGACGTGATCCGCGGCGAGGACCACGTCACGAACACGGCCGTGCAGATCCAGATCGCCGAGGCCCTGGGCGGGTCGCCGCCGGCCTTCGGGCATCACAACCTGCGCACGACGACGGGCGGGGAGGGGCGCTCCAAGCGCTCCGGCGCGCTCGCGTTGAAGAGCCTGCGCGAGAGCGGCTACGAGCCGATGGCGATCGCCTCGCTCGCGGTCCTGGTCGGCTCGGCCGAGGCCGTGCGGGCGGTCGCGAGCCTCGACGAGCTCGCCCGCCTCGTCGATCTCGCGCACCTCTCGCGGGCGCCCGCGAAATTCGACGAGCGCGAGCTCGAGGCGCTGAACGCGCGGCTCGTCCACGAGATGCCTTATTCGGCGATCCGCGACCGCCTGGCCGAGCTCGGGGTCGACGGCGGCGAGCCGTTCTGGCTCGCGGTGCGGGCGAATCTCACGCGCTGGACCGAGGCCGCCGAATGGTGGCCCGTGGTCGCGGGGCCGATCCGGCCGGTGCGGGACGACCCCGACCTGGCCGAGACCGCCCTGGGGCTCCTGCCGCCCGGGCCCTGGACGGGCGAGACCTGGCGCGACTGGACCAGGGCCGTCGCGGAGGCGACCGGCCGCAAGGGCCGGGCGCTGTTCATGCCGCTCCGCCTCGCGCTGACCGGGCTCGACCACGGCCCGGACCTCGCGGCGCTGCTCCCGTTGATCGGGCCCGAGAGGGCGCAGGCCCGGCTCGCGGGCGAGGTCGCCTGACGGGGCACCCAGGGCAGCGACGCTTCGGCCCTCACGCTGGCGCGGGGCCGCCCCTATATGGCGGCCGAACCAGGACGCCTTACCCCGTGCGGATCCCGATCCTCCTCGCCGCCACCCTCCTGTTCGCGCCGCTCGCCGCGGCCGCGGAGGGGCCCGACCTCATCTTCAAGAAGTCGACCGTCTGGCGCGCACTGACGCCGGACGACAAGCTCGCGGTCTACGGGGTCGACGATCCGGTCGTGGACGGCGTCGCCTGCCACTACACCCTGCCCGAGAAGGGCGGCGTCAAAGGAACCCTCGGCCTCGCAGAGGAGGTCTCAGACATCTCGCTCGCGTGCCGGCAGGTCGGCCCGATCGGGTTCAAGTCGAAGTTCGAGCAGGGTGACGTGGTCGTGAGCGAGCGGCGCTCGCTCATCTTCAAGCGCATGC
>JAFAPJ010000071.1 GCA_019247255.1 Methylobacteriaceae bacterium
GCCGATGCTCCTCGCGCTGCTCGCGCGGCTCGGCTGCGCGGTCGAGGATCTCGGCATCCTGCCCGATCGCCGCGAGGCGGTCGCGGAACGGCTCGCGGCGGCCTCGGCCCGCACCGACCTGATCCTCACCTCGGGCGGCGTTTCGACCGGCGAGGAGGACCATGTCCGTGCAGCGATCGAGGCGGTCGGCCGTCTCACCTTCTGGCGCGTCGGCATCAAGCCGGGCCGGCCCGTCGCTATGGGGATGGTCGGCGGCACGCCCGTCGTCGGCCTGCCCGGCAATCCGGTCGCGGCCTTCGTGACCTTCGCGTGCCTCGCGCGCCCGCTCGTCGCCCGGCTCGCCGGGGAAAATTACTGGCCTCCCCTCCCCCTCGCCGTGAGGTCGGGCTTTGCGTACCGAAAGAAGACCGGTCGCCAGGAATTCGTTCGGGTGCGTCTGTCGCGCGAGCCGGACGGCGCCGTCCTCGCCCACAAGCACCCGCGGGAGGGCGCGGGCGTCGTGACGTCGCTGACCGAGACGGACGGGCTCGTAGTGCTGCCCGAAGACGTGACCGCGATTAGGCCTGGGGAGACGGTCGGCTTCCTGCCTTTCGCCGCGCTGCGCTGATCGGGATCGGCTCCGCCATCCGGCGAGGCTCGCCGCGCCCGAGCTCGCGGTCGAAATAAGCGATCGTGCGCTTCAGCCCCTCCTCGAGACGGACCGTCGGCCGCCAGCCGAGAGCCTCCCAGGCCTTAGAGATGTCAGGGCGGCGCTGGCGCGGATCGTCATGCGGCAGAGGCCGATGCACGATGCGCGAGCGCGATCCGGTGAGCCGGATGACGGCATCCGCGAGCTCCCGGATCGTGAACTCGTCCGGATTGCCGATGTTGATCGGGCCGATGAGGCTCGGAGGCGAGCCCATCAGGCGGATCGTGCCCTCGATCAGGTCGTCGACGTAGCAGAACGAGCGGGTCTGCTCGCCGTCGCCGAACACCGTGATCGGCTCGCCCTTGAGCGCCTGCACGACGAAGTTCGAGACGACGCGCCCGTCGTCGGGATGCATCCTCGGCCCGTAAGTGTTGAAGATGCGCATGACCTTGATGCGCAGCTTGTGCTGTCGATGATAGTCGAAGAACAGCGTCTCGGCGCAGCGTTTCCCCTCGTCGTAGCAGGCCCTGATCCCGATCGGGTTCACGTTGCCCCAGTATTCCTCCACCTGCGGATGGATGTGCGGGTCGCCGTAGACCTCGCTCGTCGAAGCCTGGAGGATGGGGCAGCGCAGACGTTTGGCGAGCCCCAGCATGTTGATCGCCCCGATGACGCTGACCTTCGTGGTCTGCACGGGGTCGTGCTGGTAATGCACGGGCGAGGCCGGGCAGGCGAGATTGAAAATCGCGTCGACCTCGACGTAGAGCGGGAAGGTCACGTCGTGGCGCAGGACCTCGAAGCTCGGATCGTCGAGAAGATGCGCGATGTTCGAGCGGCGGCCCGTGAAGTAGTTGTCGACGCAGAGCACCTCGGCCCCGGAGGCGAGCAGGCGCTCGCAGAGATGCGAGCCCAGGAAGCCCGCCCCGCCGGTGACGAGCACCCGCTTGCCTGACATGTCGAACCCGTCCACGGCTCCCCTCCGGACCCAAGCTTGGCCCAATGCTCGAAGGCGCTCCGAGGTTTCAGGTACAAGGATAATTTTCGGAGGGCCGGTCGTCAGAGCAACGCGGCCAGCCGCTCGGCTTCGGCCAGGTCGGCCGCCTCGTTCACGTTGAAGAAGGGGTCGACCGGCGCGCTCGGCCATTCGGCGGATGCGCAGCCGTGGCGCGCCGTCCAGCGGTCGATCTTGCGCTCGCCCTCGAGGGTGAGCGAGCGGCGGAGGTCATCCCGCAGCGCGACCGTCCAGAGCGCGTTCACGGGGTGCGTCCGCCCGCCCGAGGACGCACAGGCGAGAGGAACACCCGCGGCTTCGCGGGCCGCGTGCAGACGGGCCACGAGATCGACCGGCAGAAAGGGCGTATCGGCCGCGACGCTCGCGACATAAGCGAGATCGGGCCGGTAAGTCGCCGCCCAGTCGAGCGCCGCGAGCACGCCCGCGAGCGGCCCCGCGAAGCCCGGGACGCCGTCCCCCACCACGGGCAGGCCCGTCTCGGCGAAGCGCGTCGGGTCGCCGTTGGCGTTGAGGATGACCGCGACCGTCTGCGACGCAAGGGCCGCGACCACGCGCTCGAGGATGGTGCGACCGCCTAGCGCGAGCAGGCCCTTGTCGCCCCCGCCCATGCGGCGGGCGAGCCCGCCCGCGAGCA
>JAFAPJ010000093.1 GCA_019247255.1 Methylobacteriaceae bacterium
GAGAGGCTCTGGCGGCTCTCGCGAACGAGCCGGTCGACCTGCTGCTGGCCGATTGGGCGCTCGGCGTCGTACCGACCCGCGAGGTCGCCGACGCGGCCCGGCGGCGCGGGGCCCGCACGCTCGTGCTGCTCTCGCCCTTCGAGCGGCGCGACGCGGGCTCGGCCCAGGCGATCGGCTTCGACGGTTACCTGATCAAGCCCGTCCGCACCCGCTCGCTCCTCGAGCGGATCCGTCCGGACGCGCCTCTGGCCGCCCCCGCTCCGCCGGGACCCGGCGAGCGCCGCCCCAACCTCCCGCTCCGCGCCGCGGATCGTGCGCCGCTTCGCGTGCTTCTCGCCGAGGACGACGAGGTGAACGCGCTGCTCGGCCTGCGCTCGCTCGAGAAGCTTGGCGCGCTCGTCACCTGGGCGCGGGACGGCCGCGAAGCCTTCGCGCATGCCCGCGACGCGATCGAGGGCCGCACTCCTGCCTTCGACCTCATCCTCATGGATCTGCGCATGCCGGAGCTCGACGGCGCGGAGGCGACGCGCCGCATCCGCGAGCTCGAGATGAAACTCGGGCGCGAGGAGCGCTGCCGCATCGTGGCGCTGTCGGCGAGCCTCGTCGGCAGCGCCGCCCGGCTGCGCGAAACGGCCGGCTTCGACGGCTTCCTCACGAAGCCTTACACGATCGAGGCCGTCTCGGCCGAGCTCGGCGAGCTCAAGCCCGATCTCGCACAAGCTTCGTGACAAGCGTGGCCGGGACGTCACGATTCCGTCAGCCAAACGTGATGTAGAGCGGAGCGGGCCGGTCGCGCGGGGCGATTCCGGCCGCACCCGAGAGCCACGATGATCCCGATCCGGCGCGACACCGCCTTGCCCAAGGCTGGCGACGCGGCGTCCCTCTTCCTGCGCGGCCCGCTCGCGCTGCGGGACGGAATGAAGCAATCGGCCGTCCGGTTGCTCCCCGGCCTGGCCCCGCGTCCGGAGCCGGGACCGGCGCTCGGCCGCCTCAACGCCCTCGAGGTGAGGCTCGCCAGCGGACCGAAGGAGATCAAGCGCGCCCAGCGCCTGCGCTACAAGGTGTTCTACGAGGAGATGTCGGCGATCCCGACAGGGCTCGCCGGCCTCAAGCGTCGCGACATCGACGCTTACGACGAGGTCTGCGACCACCTTCTCGTGCTGGATCATGCGGTCGCGCCGAAGCCCTTTCGCAAGCACAAGCCGAAGGTCGTCGGCACGTACCGGCTGCTCCGGCAGTCGGTCGCGGCGCAGCATGACGGCTTCTACACTGCGGGCGAGTTCGACATCGCGCCGCTTCTCGAGCGGCACCAAGGGCTCGAGTTCCTCGAGCTGGGGCGGTCGTGCGTACTCAAGCCTTATCGCAACAAGAAGACTGTCGAGCTCCTCTGGCAGGGGATCTGGAGCTACGTGCAGACGCACGGCGTCGGCGCGATGATCGGCTGCGCGAGCCTCGAAGGGACGGACCCGGACCGGCTGGCTCTGCCGCTGAGCTTCCTCCATCATCACGCCGCCTCGCCCGAGGCTTGGCGCGTGCGGGCGCTCGCGCGACGCTACGTGCCGATGGATCGGCTCAGCCGCGAGGCGGTCGACCCTAAGGCTGCGCTGTTCGCGCTGCCCCCGCTGGTGAAAGCGTATCTCAGGGTCGGCGCGACGGTCGGGGACGGCGCGGTCGTGGATCGTCAGTTCGGCACGACGGACGTGTTCGTCGTCATGCCCATCGCCGAGATCAGCCGACGCTACATCAGCTATTTTGGCCCGGCGGCGAACCGCTACGCCGCCTGAGACATCACATGCGCCGCGGTCGTGCGCTCACGTCGAGGTGAAGACGAGCTTGCGGCCGCACGAAAAGCACGGGCGAAAGTGCGGACTGTCCGGAACGGGACGGTAATAATGCCCGCGTAAGCCTTGCCGACGATGCGGTGGGGCGGCCGAGATGCGGCTCGGTAAACAGGTCGTGGCGTCGGCAGGACGCGATGAGCGCGGCGCGGTCGCGCTTCTCTTCGCGCTGGTGCTCGTGCCGTTGGCCGGAGTGATCGGGGCGGCGCTCGACTACTCGCGCGCCACGAACGTCCGCTCCTCCATGCAGCGGGCCCTCGACGCGGCGGTCCTGCAAGGCGTTCAGCAGCGGTCCGACCAGCAGATCGCGACGGCCCAGCAGGTGTTCGCATCCCTGTTCCGGCAGAGTAGCGTGACCTTAAGCGGTCCGACTTTCACGCAATCGAACGGCACGCTGTCCGGCAGCGCCAGTGCGACCGTGCCGACGACCGTGATGCGAATGCTTCGCTTCTCGTCGCTGACCGTCGCGACCAGCTCAGCCGCGGCGCCCGGCGCAACTGCCCAGCCGTCGACCGCGGTTTGCATCCTCATCCTCGACCCGTCCTCCCAAGCGCTGACCGTGAACAGCGGGGCCGGGATCAACGCGCCGAACTGCGAGATGCATGTGAGGTCGACCGGCAATTCGGCGGCGATCTTCAATGCGAGCAGTTCCTTGTCGCTCGCCAAGATATGCGTGCAGAGCACGAGCGTGATCCAGAATGGCGGCGCGGTTCCGAACCTGAAGACGGGCTGCGCCGCCTTGAGCGACCCGTTCGCCGGCACGTTGCCGGCACCCGCGTCGACGAGCTGCGGCGCCAACAACGGCGGCAATTACGACGGCAGCTGGGGCGCCGTCACGCTCAGCCCCGGCGTGTATTGCGGCTGGTACAACTTCAATAACGCGCCTACCTTGAACTTCAACCCGGGCGTCTACGTCATCAAAGGCGGCGGGTGGAACGTGAACGGCGGCAAATGGACCGGAAACGGCGTGACCTTTTATTTTGCCGACACCTCGAAAATTCAGTTTAACAGCGGCATGAATCTGAGCCTGAGCGCCCCGACCAGCGGCAGCTACGCCAATCTGCTGATCTACGAGGCGGCTGGCCTCTCGCGCTCTCAGTTCGTCCTCAACGACAGCGTCGCCGAGAACCTGCAGGGGCTCATCTATCTTCCGAGCCGCGACGTGACCGTCAATGCCGGGACTAACGTCAGCAGTCAGCAGATCGCGATGGTGTTCGCCACGCTGATCTTGAACAACGTCTCCTGGCAGCTGACGCCGAACGCGAAAGCCCCCACGACGAGCGCCGCCGCGAGCGGCGGCGTATCCTACCTCAAGCGGTGACGCGAGCCGCCGTCACGACGGCGCAGCGCCCGAGGTCCTTCGAATGAGGGCGAGTCCCTCGCGATAGGTCGGCGCGACGAGCCTCACACCGAGCTCCTCGCGAATGCGCGTATTCCGCACGCGCTTGTTCTCGCCGTAGAAGCTCCTGGCCATCGGGCCGAGCTCGGCCGCCTCGAACGGGACCTCGGGCGGAAGCGGCAGCCCGGCGAGCCGTGCGGCATGCGCCACGACATCCTGCGGCGGCGCCGGCTCGTCGTCCGTCACGTTGTAGATCGCCCCGGGGCACGGCCGGTCGAGCGAGGCTTCGAGCACGGCCGCGATATCCGCGACATGGATGCGGTTGAACACCTGGCCGGGCTTGACGATTCGCCGCGCGCTCCCGTCCGCGAGCTTGTCGAAGGCGCTTCGCCCCGGTCCATAGATGCCGGCCAGGCGGAAGACCTGCACGGCGCGCCCCGTCGCGCGGCCGAGCGCGAGCCAGGCCTCCTCGGCGGCGAGCCGCTCGCGCGAGCGGGCGCTGACGGGACGGGGCGGCGTCGTCTCGTCGACCCAGCCGCCGCCGTGGTCGCCATAGACCCCGACCGTCGAGAGATACCCGATCCAGGACAGGGGCGGCGCGGCCGCGATCGCCTGGCCGAAGCGCGCGAGAACGGGATCGTCCGCTCCCGGCGGCACCGAGACGAGGAGCGCGTCCGCCTCCGCGATCGCGGCCTCGATCGCATCCTCCTCGCCGGGGAAGAGCCGGATCTCCAGATCAGGACGGGCGAGGGCGTCGCGGCGCGCGGCCGACCGGACGGTCGCGACGACGCCCTCGAAGCGCGATCCGGTCCGTCCGATGAACGCCTCCGCGCTGTAGCCGAGGCCGAAAACGAGAAGCTTCACGCGGCGAGGCTCCCGGGCGCGAGCTGCTCCCATTCGGACCGCACCTCCGGATCCGATTCCAGAGGGAGGCGCGACGCGGCGCGGCGCGCGAGCTCGGCCGGCGGCAGGAGCCGGCCGAGCGCCCAGACCGCGGCGGCCCGCACGGGCGGGAAGGGGTCGTCGAGATGGGGCTCGACCTCGGCCGCGAGGCTCACGTCACCCGAATTGCCGATCGCGATCAGGACGTTGCGGAGGAAACGGTCGCGGCCTGTGCGCTTGATCGGCGTGCCGGCGAAGCGCGCCCGGAAGGCCGCGTCGTCGAGCCGGGCGAGCTCGGCGAGAGGCGGGGCCGCGAGGTCCTCGCGCGCCGCGAGCTTCGCGTCCCGAGAGGCGGCCGCGAACTTGTTCCAGGGACAGACGGCGAGGCAATCGTCACAGCCGAAGACCCGGTTGCCGATCGCCGGGCGCAGCGCGCGCGG
>JAFAPJ010000264.1 GCA_019247255.1 Methylobacteriaceae bacterium
CGAGGCTTTCCGGCCCGATCCCGGCGTCCGTGAAGGCTTCGCTCACGACGTCGATCACCTTGCCGACCGCGAACTTGAAGACCTCGCGGCCTTCCATCCGCAAATGGCCCGTGGTGCCGGTCGAGCCCGGGCCGCCGTCGACGTAGAGCTTGTCCCGGTAGCGTCCGTCGGAGCGGAGCTGGGTGGAGAGCACGCCGCGGTCGGAGGCCTCACCCTGCCCGTCCCCTGCCTCCAGCACGATCGCGCCCGCCCCGTCCCCGAAGAGCACGCAGGTGGAGCGGTCGGACCAGTCGATGATGCGCGAGAAGGTCTCGGCCCCGACGACGAGCGCCCGCCGGTGGCTGCCCGAAGTCAGGAACTTGTCGGCCGTCGCGAGCGCGTAGATGAAGCCCGTGCAGACCGCCTGGACGTCGAAGGCCGCGCCGCCCCGGACCCCGAGCCCGTCCTGGATCTGGGTCGCGGTCGACGGAAAGGTGTAGTCCGGCGTCGAGGTCGCGCAGACGATGAGGTCGAGGTCCTCCGGCGCCAGACCGGCGTCGGCGAGCGCGGCTTCGGCGGCCTTCAAGCCGAGCGTCGAGGTCGTCTCGTCGGGTTCCGCGATGTGACGCTGACGGATGCCCGTGCGCTGCACGATCCACGCGTCCGAGGTCTCGACCCGGGCCTCGAGCTCCTGGTTCGTCACGACGGTCCTGGGCAGGTAGGACCCGCAGCCCCGCACCACCGACCTGATTGTCCCGCCCAATGTGCTGTCCTTAAGGGGAGGCGTCGGCCGACGTCTCGCCCAGCATGTCCCGGATGGTGCGCATCAGTTGGTGCTGCGCCATGTCGTATGCCATGTCGATCGCGCTCGCGAAGCCGAGCGCGTCCGTCCCGCCATGGCTCTTCACCACGACGCCCTCGAGCCCGAGGAAGACGCCGCCATTGACCTTGCGGGGGTCCATCTTGTCGCGCAGGGCGTCGAAGGCATCGCGCGCCAAGAGATAGCCGAGCCGCGCCCGCCAGGTCCGGTTCATGGCGGCCCGAAGATAGGCCGCGATCTGCTTCGCCGTGCCCTCCGCGGTCTTCAGCGCGATGTTGCCCGTGAAGCCCTCCGTCACCACGACGTCGACCGTGCCGCGGCCGAGATCGTCGCCCTCCACGAAGCCGTGATAGGCGAGACCCGGAATCGGGGTCTCGCGCAGCATCCGGTTCGCCTCGCGCACGATCTCGATCCCCTTGATCTCCTCGGTCCCGACATTCAGGAGTCCGACCGTCGGCTGCGGCAGGTCGAAGATGATGCGGGCCATCGCGGCCCCCATGATCGCCATGTCGACGAGATGCGGGGCGTCCGCGCCGATCGAGGCGCCGACGTCGAGCACGATCGATTCCCCGCGCACCGTCGGCCAGATCGCCGCGATGGCCGGGCGCTCCACATGCGCCATCGTCTTGAGGCAGATCTTCGACATCGCCATGAGCGCGCCGGTGTTGCCGGCGGAGACCGCCGCGTCCGCCTCCCCGTCCCGCACGGCCTGGATCGCCTTCCACATGGAGGATTTCCAGCGGCCGGTGCGCACCGCCTGGCTCGGTTTCTCGTCCATGCCGATCGTGATCTCGGCATGGCGCAGCTCGGTCGCGGCCGCGAGCCGCGGATGGGCCTCGAGCAGGGGGCGGACCGCCGCCTCATCGCCCGCCATGAGGAAGCGCATCTCAGGGTGGCGTTCGAGCGCGAGCGCGGCGCCCGGCACGACGACGTTCGCGCCGTTGTCGCCGCCCATGGCGTCGAGCGAAATGCGGACGGGCGCTGGCATCGAGGCGTGCGTCAGGGAAACGGGCGGACCGGGGAGGCCGGGGACATGACAGGCTCGGCCCCGGACCGCAACCGCTTTCTCCCGATCGCGCCCTTAGCCCTCGCCGCGGCGAAGCCGCGCGAGTTCCGCGAGCGGCCCCGCCTTCGCCTCCGGATCATCCTCGAACGCGAAGCTGACGCCGGGCTTGCGCGGATAGGGGTCGAGCCCAAGCGCCAGGAATTCGGAGGTGACGGCCCCGAGATCGACGCGGCCGTCGACGATCTCGTCCGGGATGTCGAGATCGGCCTCGAGCTCGGGCGCGGGCTCGCCGCGCGGGCTTGTCCGGGAGGGCTCCGTAAACTCGACCTCGACCTCTTCGGTCAGGATCGAATCGAAAGGCTCCAGCGTCACGACGCAGGTCTGCGTCACCTCGGCGGTCACCGTTCCTGCGACCTGCACGCCTGTGCGGGTCGGCCGAAGCCGGAACCGGCCTTCGAGCCGTCCGATCGCCGGCAGGCCGAAATCCATCGCGAGGTCCCGCCTCTCCTCCTCGTTCGCCGTGACCGTCACCTCCGTGCCGTCGTCCGGCAGGCGGTTGACCGCAACGGGTCGCGAGAACGGGCCGACGCTGTCCGTGATCATGGCGCTACCTCGAGAGCAGGGCCGAAAGGCCCGGCCAGGACGGCCGCGAGATCGGCGGACCGGAGCTCCGCCTCGCGGGCCAGGATGCCGCGGGCGAGCGGGACCGCCCGCCCGGGCGGCACGCCGACCTTGGTCGCGACGGCGTCGGCGAGGCCGGGGAGGTCGTTGGCCTCGATCAGCGGGTCGTACCGAGACGCGCGGTCGTAGAACGCGGTCGCGAGCTTCTTCATTCGCTTCGGCACTCCGAAATCGCCGACGCCCGTCTCGCGCAGCGCGACCTCGAGATAGGCGAAGAGCGTGTCCACGAAATCCTGGGCGACGTCGCCCGCGGGGGCGGGCAGCCGCTTCAAGCGGCGCAGCACCACGAGCGCGTGCAGGACGAGCGCCTCGAACCGACCGTCGAGCGTGTCGGGCAGGGCCTCGTCGCCGTAGAGCGCGCGGTCGCGGGCCGCCTCCACGACCCGGGCGTGCATCGCCTCGACGAGGTCGAGCCCGCCGCGCTTCTTCAGGAAGCCGAACATGACGGGATGCCGGCGAGGCCGTTTGGTCGCCTTGTCAAAGCCATGACCTGCGGCTAGGCCCTCCCCGCTTCACGGGCAAGCCCCGGAACGCCGCACCGGACCCCGCATGCTCACGCGCCGCTCTCGCACCGTCCTTCAGGCCGCCGCCCTCGCGCTCGGCGGGTTCGCGCTCGCGGGCTGCCAGATCGGCGAGGACCTCCATCACGGCTACGTGGTGGACGAGCGGGCGCTCGCGCAGGTGAAGCCCGGCATGGGGCCCGAGCAGGTGCTCCAGGTCCTCGGCACGCCCTCGACGGTGTCGACGGTCGGCAACAAGAGCTGGTACTACATCAGCCAGAAGCAGTCCCGCACCCTGCAGTTCATGGGCGAGGGCGTGACGGACCAGCGCGTCACGGCCGTGTATTTCAATCAGGGCTTCAAAGTCGAGCGGGTCGCGCTTTACGGGCTCGAGGACGGGAAAGTCTTCGACTTCATCTCGCGCCGGACGGAAGCGGGCGGCGCCGAGGCGAATTTCGTGGCGCAGCTCTTCCGCGGCCTGGGCACCTTCATCCCGAACTGAGCTCGGCGCGGAAGCGCCCGCCAGCTCAGTACGTCTCGACGTGATAGCGGCCTGAGCCGCGCATCTCGGCCTTCAGCGCCGTCCAGTCGAGGGCGGCCGCGCGGCAGACATCCGCGAAGGCCTCGTCCACCCCGGCCTCCATGCCCTTGAGCCCGCAGATGTAGACGTGAGTCTCCGGCCGGCCGACGAGACCCGCCAGCGTCGCGGCCTCGGCGCGGATCCGGTCCTGGACGTAGGTCTTCGGCTCGCCCGGCACGCGGGAATAGCAGAGGTGCTGGGCGAGCAGCGTCGCCGGGACCTTCTGCAGCGGGCCGAAATAGGGCAGCTCCTCCGGCCGCCGCGCCCCGAAGAACAGGAGAAGGCGTCCGGGCGCCGTCGGCATCGCGCGCCGACGCCGCTCGGTGAAGGCGCGGAACGGCGCCGAGCCGGTGCCGGTGCAGATCATGACGATGGTGGCCGACGGATCGTTCGGCAGGAGGAAGGTCGCGCCGAAGGGCCCCGTGACCTCGACCTTCGCGCCTTTCGGCAGGTCGCAGAGATAGTTCGAGGCGAGCCCGCCGGGCTCCCGCTTCACGGTCAGCGCGAGGTTGTTCGTGTTCGGCCGCTCGCCGTCGCGGGCGCTCGCGACCGAATAGAGGCGGATGTCGTGCGGCCGCCCTTCGGGCGTCGTGCCCGGAACCACGATCCCGATCGACTGCCCCTCGAGGACCGGGAAGGGCTGGTCGCCGAAATCGAGAATGATGTGCCGGACGTCGTTCTCGGCCTCGGCATGGGTCAGGCGGTAATTGCCCACGATCGTCGCCTGCGCGGGCCGGCCGCGATTGTAGAGGTTCACGGTCGGCTTCGAGGCGGAGGCCGGGGCCGTGACCTTGCCGCCGACCCCGCGACGGGCCTCCTCGAGCAGGCGGCCGAGCTCGTCCTCGAGCGCCTCGATCACCCCGCCGCCCTGGCCCTCCCCGGCCCCTGCGTCGTTCGCGTCCTCGAGCTGCGCAGGCAGCTCCTCCCAGGAGAACTGGTCGGCGAGCGAATACGGCTCCGCGACCACACGCCAATTGTCGATCGCGCCCGTCGGGCAGGGCG
>JAFAPJ010000278.1 GCA_019247255.1 Methylobacteriaceae bacterium
CCTGTTCGGCAACGTTCGCGACCTCCGGCCGGTCGCGGAGGCGGCGCACCGGGCGGGCGCGCTGCTGATCGCGGTCGTGACTGAGGCCGTCTCGTTCGGCCTCCTCGAGCCGCCGGGCGCCATGGGCGCCGACATCGTCGTCTGCGAGGGACAGTCGATCGGCAATGCGCTGACCTTCGGCGGGCCCTATGTGGGCCTGATGGCGACGCGCAAGGATTTCGTCCGCCAGATGCCCGGCCGCCTCTGCGGCGAGACGGTCGACGCGGAGGGCCGGCGCGGCTTCGTGCTCACGCTGTCGACCCGGGAGCAGCACATCCGGCGCGACAAGGCGACCTCCAACATCTGCACGAATTCCGGCCTCTGCTGCCTCGCCTTCACGATCCACATGACCCTGCTCGGCGAGGCCGGTCTGACGCGGCTCGCCCGCATCAACCACGCGGGCGCCGTCAAGCTCGCGGACGCGCTCGCGAACGTGCCCGGCGTCGCGGTGCTGAACGGGTCGTTCTTTAACGAGTTCACGCTGCGGCTGCCGCGGCCGGCCGCCGATTTCGTCGAGGCGCTCGCCGCGGAGGGAATCCTGGCCGGCGTACCGGTCTCCCGTCTCCTGCCGGGGCAGGGGCTCGACGACCTCCTCCTCGTCGCCTCGACCGAGGTCAACACGGACGAGGACCGGGCGGCGCTCGTCAGCGCGCTCGCCGAGACGATCTGAGTCGCGCGACAAAAGGAGGAGGGCAGGATGCCTGACGAGCCGACCAACCTGACCCACGAGCTCCTGCGCGAGATCCGCGCCGAGCTCGCGGCGTTCCGCACGGGCGTGGACCACCGCTTCGAGAAGATCGAAGCCGACATGCTCGAGGTGAAGCGGACGCTACGCGGTCTGACCTACATGATGGCGACCTTCACGGGCCGCCTCGAAGACCTCGAGACGCGGGTCGACCGCTCCTCCCCGCGCCCCTGACCTGACGAGGACGAAATCATGCTGAACCGCCAGGGTCGCCCGACGATCGGCCGCATCGGATCGCCCGCGGACCGCCCGACCTTCACAGGCAATCGCGCGCTCGCCCAGGAGGAGCCGCTGCTCTTCGAAATCGGCCGGACGGACGTGACGGGGGTCGATCTCGACGAGCCGGAGCCGGTGGCGTTCCGCCTCGGCGGGCTCGAACGCCGGGCGCCCCTCGACCTCCCCGGCCTGTCCGAGCCCGAGACGGTCCGGCATTTCGTACGGCTGAGCCAGAAGAATTACGGGATCGACACGGGCGTCTTCCCGCTCGGCTCCTGCACGATGAAGCACAATCCGCGGCTGAACGAGCGCATGGCGCGGCTGCCGGGCTTCGCGGACATTCACCCGCTCCAGCCGGTCTCGACCGTCCCGGGCGCGCTGGAGCTGATGAGCGAGCTCGCGCGCTACCTCACGACGCTGACCGGCATGCCGGCCGTCGCGCTGCCGCCCAAGGCGGGTGCGCATGGTGAGCTCCTCGGGATGATGGCCATCAAGGCCGCGATCGCCGCCAAGGGCGAGGCCGAGACGCGCCGCGTCGTGCTCGTGCCCGATTCGGCCCACGGTACGAATCCGGCGACCGCGGCGCTCCTCGGCTTCACGGTGAAGCCCGTCCCGGCGCGCGACGACGGCTGGGTGCATATCGCCGACGTCCGCCCGCTGCTCGGGCCCGACGTCGCCGCGATCATGCTGACGAACCCGAACACCTGCGGGCTCTTCGAGCCGCGGGCGCTCATGATCGCCGAGGCGATTCACGAGGCGGGCGGCTACTTCTACTGCGACGGCGCGAACTTCAACGCGATCGTCGGCAAGGTGCGGCCGGGCGATCTCGGCGTCGACGCCATGCACATCAACCTGCACAAGACCTTCTCGACCCCGCACGGGGGAGGTGGCCCGGGCTCGGGACCGGTCGTCCTGTCGGAGCGGCTCGCGCCGTTCGCGCCGGTGCCGTTCCTGCGCGTCGAGGACGACCGGCTCGCGCTCGTCGAGCATGGGTCGGATGCACCCGAGGGCGCCGCGCCGCTCGGGCGCATCACGGCCTTCCACGGCCAGATGGGCATGTATGTGCGGGCGCTCTCCTACATGCTGTCGCATGGTTCGGACGGCATGAAACAGGCGTCGGAAGATGCCGTGCTCAACGCCAACTATGTCCGCGCCGGCCTGTCCGACCTCATGTCACAACCCTTCGGCGACAAGCCCTGCAT
>JAFAPJ010000644.1 GCA_019247255.1 Methylobacteriaceae bacterium
ACGCGCGAGCATGCGGCGCTCGCCGGCCGGCGCTCGATCGCGCTCGAGCCCGGGACGGTCGCGGGCTTCGACGCGGTCGTGATCGCGACCGACCACGACGCGATCGACTGGCCGGCCCTCGCGCGAGCCGCCCGGCTCGTTGTCGACACCCGCAACGCCTGCGGCCGCGCCGGCCTCGCCGGCCCGGCGATCGTCAAGGCGTAGGTGCGATGGCCGCGCTGTCCGAGGCTGATCGATTCCCGGGCGTGACGATCGACCCGACGGCCGTCATCGACCGCGACGTCGCGATCGGGGCGGGCTCGAAGATCTGGCACTTCTCCCACATCCTGCCGGGCTCCCGGCTCGGCGAGCGCGTCGTCGTCGGGCAGAATTGCGTGATCGGGCCTGACGTCACGGTCGGCGACCGCTGCAAAATCCAGAACAACGTCTCCCTCTACAAGGGCGTGACGCTCGAGGCCGGGGTCTTCTGCGGCCCGTCCTGCGTGTTCACGAACGTGCTGACGCCCCGCGCCGAGATCGAGCGCAAGCACGAGTTCCGCGAGACGCGGGTCGGGCGCGGCGCGACGATCGGCGCCAACGCCACGGTCGTGTGCGGGCATCCGATCGGGCGCTATGCGCTCGTCGCGGCCGGGGCCGTCGTGACCCGGCCGGTGCCGGATTTCGCGCTCGTCGCCGGCAACCCGGCCCGGCGCATCGGCTGGGTGTCCCGCGCCGGCCGGCGGCTCGGACCCGACCTCGTCTGCCCGGAGACCGGCGAGCGCTATCGCCTCGTCGACGGGCTCCTCCAGGAGATACCCGCGTGAACAAGCCCGCGCCCCTGCCGCCGATCCCCTTCATCGATCTCGGGGCCCAGCGCCGCCGGCTCGGTCGGAGCGTGGACGACGCGATCCTGCGCGTCGTCGATCACGGCGCCTACATTCTCGGGCCCGAGGTGCGGCAGCTCGAGGCCGACCTCGCATCGTTCTGCAGCGCCGAGCATGTCGTGTCCTGCGGCAACGGCACGGACGCGCTGGCGCTCGTCCTCATGGCGTTGGAGGTGAAGCCCGGCGACGCGATCCTGTGCCCGAGCTTCACCTTCGCGGCGACCGCGGAGGTCGTGGCCTGGCTCGGCGCCGTGCCGGTCTTCGTGGACGTGGACGAGGAGACCTTCAACCTCGACCTCCGGAGCCTCGCGGCCGGGCTCACGACGGCGCGCGAGCGCGGGCTGCGGACGGTCGGGGTGATCCCGGTCGACCTCTTCGGCCAGCCGGCCGATTACGACGCGCTCGCGGCCTTCTGCGAGCGCGAGGGCCTCTGGATGCTGTGCGACGCGGCCCAGAGCTTCGGGGCGAGCTATGGGGGGCGCCGCCTCGGCACGTTCGGGATCGCCACGACCACGAGCTTCTTTCCGGCAAAGCCGCTCGGCTGCTACGGCGACGGCGGCGCGATCTTCACGCAGGATGCGGCGCTCGCCGACACGCTCCGGTCCCTGCGCGTCCACGGTCAGGGCACGGACAAGTACGACAACGTGCGGATCGGCATGAACGGCCGGCTCGATACGATCCAGGCCGCAATCCTGATCGAAAAGCTGAAGATCTTCGAGGACGAGATCGCCCGCCGGGACGCGGTCGCCTCACGCTACGAGGTGGGGCTTAGCGACGTGGCTCGAACCCCGCAGGTCGCGGCCGGCAACACCTCGGTGTGGGCGCAGTATACGATCCGGGTCGCGCCCGAGCGGCGGGACGCGCTCGCGGCCGATCTGAAGGGCGCCGGCATCCCGACCGCGATCTACTACCCGAAGCCGCTGCACCGGCAGACGGCCTACCGGGCCTATCCGGTCGCCGGGAACGGTCTGCCGGTCTCGGACGCGCTCGCGGCCGAGGTCATCTCGCTCCCGATGCATCCCTATCTCGAGCCGGACCTGCAGGACCGGATCGTCGACGCGGTGCGTGCGGCGCTCGCCTGAGGCTGACGAGCCGACCGCTCAGACGAGGGCCGCCGCCGCGAGGCCGGCGAAAAGAAGGAGGCCCGCGTCGCGGTTCGCCCGGAAGAGGCGCAGGCAGAGGGCGGGATCGTCCGGGTCGAGCCGCCGCACCTGCCAGGCGAGATGGGCTGCGAAAAGCCCGAGCCCCGCATAGGCCGGCCAGGCGAGCTGCGCGGCTGCGACCGCCGCCCCGATGAGAAGGATCGCCCCGCCGTAGAGGACGGCGATCGCTCGCCGGCTGTGCCGCCCGAAGGTCCGCGAGGTCGACCGGACCCCGATGATCGCGTCGTCGCGCTGGTCCTGGTGCCCGTAGACGGTGTCGTAGCCGATCACCCAGGCGATCGAGCCGGCGTAGAGGAGGAGCGCCGGAGCTTCGAGCGCCCCGAAGACCGCCGCCCAGCCCATGAGCGCGCCCCAGGCGAAGCAGAGCCCCAGCACGGCCTGAGGCGCGGGCATCACGCGTTTCATCAGCGGATAGACCGCGACCGGCA
>JAFAPJ010000648.1 GCA_019247255.1 Methylobacteriaceae bacterium
CCGACCCCGCGGTGGGTCGTGCCGCGCGTATGGCTGGTGAACCGGTCGAAGACATGCGCCTTGACGTCGTCCGGGATGCCGCGCCCCTCATCCGCGACCGACACGATGATCTCGTCCGCCTCGCGGGTCGCGGCGACCCGGATGGTCTGCCCGGGCGAGGAGAAGCCGGCCGCGTTCGAGAGCAGGTTGAACAGGATCTGGCGGATCCGCTTCGCATCAGCCTGAAAGCTGCCGATGTCGGCCGGTACATCGATCGCCAGCGTCAGCCGCGCCTCGACGATCCGATCCTCGACGCCCTTGGCGGCCGCCTCGATCGTTGCCCTGATGTCGACCTCCTCCCTCACGAGCTCGATCGTATCGGTGTCGATCGAGGCGAGATCGAGGATGTCGTTGATGATGGTGAGGAGCGCGTCCGACGAACGGCGGATGTGCTGGGCGTATTCGCGCTGGCGGTCGTTGAGCGGGCCGATCGCCTCCTGCCCGAGGAATTCGGTGAAGCCGATGATGTTCTGGAGGGGCGAGCGCAGCTCGTAGGAGACGTGGTGGACGAACTCGTTGCGCAGCCGCGCCGAGAGCTCCAGCGCCTCGTTGCGGTCGGTCAGCGCCCGCTCGACGTTCACGCTCGCGGTCACGTCCGAGAAGGTGAGGAGCGTCGCCCCGTCCGGCAGCGGCTCGGCCGCGCATTCGAGGACGGAGCCGTCGCGCCGCTCCATGCGCACGCTGGAGCGGACCCGCATGTCGGAATAGCCGAACACGGCCTCGCGGAGCTCTTCCCAGGGAGATTCCGCCGGCGCCAGCGGGCGGCAGAGCGCGACGAGGTTCTCGATATGCGGCTCCCGGCCGAGCGCCTCGGCATCGAGCCGCCACAGCTCCGCGAAGGCGCGGTTGAAGAGCTTGAGCCGCCCGTCCGTCCCGAACAACGCGACCCCTTCGCCCAGCGCGTCGAGGGTCTCGGTCTGCACCCGGATCAGAGCGTTGTAGCGCGATTCGAGCTGGAGCCGGTCCGAGACGTCGTCGAACAGGTAGGTGAGCCCGCCCTGAGGGTTCGGGTTCGTGACGACCCGGAGCGTGCGCCGGTCCGGCAGATGCCACCAGCTCTCCTGGGGCTCGACCGCCTGGTACGCCGAGAGCATCGCGACCTTCCAGGCGCGGAAATCGGCCTGCTCGGGCAGCCGCCGCGCGGCGCGAAGCCGATCGAGGATCTCGCCGTCGCTCGGGCGCGTGTCGAGGAAGGCGACGTCCAGCCCCCACAGCGTGCGGTAGGCGGCGTTGTGGAACGCCAGGCGCTGCGTCGCGTCGAACATGGCGACGGCCGTCGGCAGCTGGTCGAGCGTCCTGACATGCGCGTGCATCTCGCGCTGCAGCTCGGCCCGCATGGCTTCGAGCTCGGAGACGTCGAGCGCGATCCCGCCGCAGCCGCCGGGGAGCGGCGCCTCCGTGATGTCGAGGACCCGGCGCTGGCCGGCGACGATCGCGGCGACCCGGGCCCGGTAAGCATTGCCCCGGCCGCGCTCGGCGAGCGCCCGCTCCCGGTCGGCTCGGTCGAGGAGCTCGAGCGAACGCCGGGCGGCGTCGTCCGGATCGCTCGCCTCGACGGCGGTCGCGTAGGCCTGGTTCGCGTAGGCGAGACGGCCTTCGGGGCTGCGCAGCCAGATGGGCTGACCGAGCGCGTCCAGGAAGGCCTGGAGCGCCTTCAGCCCGGCCTGGGTCTGCGCGGCCTCGCTCTCGGCCCTGAGGATGCCCGAGCGAAGGCCGGTGACGTCCCGGAGCCGCAGGAGGGCCCGGCCGCCGACCGCCCGCCCCTCCGCGTCCACGAAGCCGCCGGAGCGCGTGCGAAGCGTCAGCGAGAAGCTCTCGCCCCGTTCGCGCAGGCGCTCGACCGCGCCCGCGATCCGCCCCGCCTCGATGGGGGGTAGCCAGGCGTCGAAGGCGAGCGCGTCCGCTTCGGGTCCGGCATGTCCGCTGACCGAAAGGTCGCCCTGGACGCTCGGCGCCGCGCCGCGGCCGTCCCAGACGGCGACGAGCTGTCGCTCCGTTCCGATCAGCAGGTCGGCCCGGTCACTCGCGTCCGCGAGCTGCCCCAGCTTCGCGACGAGCGCTTGCTCGCGCTGGACCCAGCGCCGCCGCTCGCGGATGTGGAGGGTCGCGAGCGCGGTCGCGAAAAGGACGAGGCCGACCAGAACCGCGACGCCGACCGCATTATGGGCGTCGAGCGCGTGGGGAAGGCGGAGGCCGGGCGTGGCGTCCGCCCCCGCTGCGAACGAGGATGCCAAGCCGGCGGCGGCGAACGCCGTCGGCCGAAGGAGACCCGACCGGGCATTCACCCTCACCGACCGGCTCGCTCGCGCAGCGAACGGGGCGACGGGCCTGCCGGAATCCGGGCCTGTCGGCCGCCTCGCGGCGGGGTGGGCGCGCGCTCGCGCAGCATGAGGGGAGACCCGTTCGCTCCGGACGGCGACGGCCGATCCGCGAATCACCCCAGTCTAGAGTCGGGCGGAATCCGGCCGAAAGAGTCGGCCGGAGGTTTTCCCGTGCTTGCTCGCCGCCCTGTGGCGGAGCCGCAACACGGCTCCGCCTTGCGGGATCAGTAGCGGTAGTGGTCCGGCTTGAACGGGCCCGTATCCGAGACGCCGATATAGGCCGCCTGGTCGGGACGCAGCTTCGTCAGCTTAACGCCGATCTTCTCGAGATGAAGCATCGCAACCTTCTCGTCGAGATGCTTCGGCAGCGTGTAGACCTTGCGCTCATACTTGCCCGGATTGGTGTAAAGCTCGATCTGGGCGAGCGTTTGGTTGGTGAACGAGGCCGACATCACGAAGGACGGGTGCCCCATCGCGTTGCCGAGATTCACGAGCCGACCTTCGGAGAGCAGGATCATGCGCTTCCCGTCCGGGAAGGTGATCTCGTCGACCTGCGGCTTGATGTTGTCCCAGCGCATGTTGCGCAGGGACTGGACCTGGATCTCGTTGTCGAAGTGGCCGATGTTGCAGACGATCGCGCGGTCCTTCATGGCCCGCATGTGTTCGATCGTGATGACGTCCTTGTTGCCGGTCGCGGTGACGAAGATGTCGGCGCGCGGCGCCGCATCCTCCATCGTGACGACCTCGTAGCCCTCCATCGCGGCCTGCAGCGCGCAGATCGGGTCGACCTCGGAGACGAGGACGCGGCAGCCGGCCTGCCGGAGCGAGGCCGCCGAGCCCTTGCCGACGTCGCCGAAGCCCGCGACCATCGCGACCTTGCCGGCCATCATCACGTCCGTGCCGCGGCGGATGCCGTCGACGAGAGACTCGCGGCAGCCGTAAAGGTTGTCGAACTTGGACTTGGTCACGGCGTCGTTGACGTTGATCGCCGGGAAGAGGAGCTTGCCCTCCTTCTCCATGATGTAGAGGCGGTGGACGCCGGTCGTCGTCTCCTCCGAGACGCCCTTGATCGCGGCCGCGACCGAGGCGAACCAGCCCTTCGGCTTCTCGGCCAGCGTGCGCTTCAGGAGCGCGAAGAAGATCTCCTCCTCCTCCGAGCCGGGCTTGTCGAGGAAGGCCGTGTCGCCCCCCTCGGCGCGCAGGCCGAGATGGACGAACATCGTGGCGTCGCCGCCGTCGTCGAGGATCATGTTCGGCACGCCGCCGTCCGACCACTCGAGGAGCTTGCGGGTATAGTTGCAGTAATCCTCAAGCGCCTCGCCCTTCACGGCGAAGACCGGGATGCCGGCCGCCGCGATCGCGGCCGCGGCATGGTCCTGGGTCGAGTAGATGTTGCAGGACACCCAGCGGATGTCGGCGCCGAGGGCCTTCAGCGTCTCGATCAGCACCGCGGTCTGGATCGTCATGTGCAGCGAGCCGGCGATCTTCGCGCCCTTGAGCGGCTGCGCGGCGCCGTATTCCTCGCGCACGGCCATCAGGCCCGGCATCTCGGTCTCGGCGATCGAGATCTCCTTCCGGCCCCAGCCGGCGAGCCCGATATCGGCGACGATGTAATCGCCCTCGGGGCGCGGGACGGTTCTCAGGGGCTGCGACATGGTCGGGTCTCGATCTCGCTCTGGATGGAAGGCCGGCGCTATAGCACCGCCTCCGGCACGAGGCAATCAACACATAAACATGTCTTTATATGATCGTCGCGAGCGGCTCTCGCCGTCGTGACGGCGGGTTCGGTCCGGCCCTCCTTCCGGTTGTCATGAGGTGGCGTTAAACTCGCGGGCGAGGAGGCCGGTCCATGAAGCTGAAGGTGAATGGGGCGGAGCGCGAGGTCAGCTCGCCGGACGACACGCCCCTGCTCTGGGTGCTCCGGGACGAGCTCGGGCTGACGGGCACCAAGTTCGGCTGCGGCATCGCTCAATGCGGCGCCTGCACGGTCCACGTGAACGGCGAGCCGCGCCGCTCCTGCGTGACGCCGCTTGCGGCGCTCGACGGCGCCGACGTGACGACCATCGAGGGCGCCGCGGGGCGCGAGGCCGATGCGGTCCGCAAGGCCTGGGTCGCGCTCGACGTGCCGCAATGCGGCTACTGCCAGTCCGGCCAGGTGATGTCGGCGGTCGCGCTCCTCACGATGAACCCTAAGCCCGACGACGAGGCGATCGATCTCGGCATGGCCGGCAACCTGTGCCGCTGCGCCACCT
>JAFAPJ010000649.1 GCA_019247255.1 Methylobacteriaceae bacterium
CGGGCAGCTTCACCTCAACCTCCCGGCGGCCTTCCTCAAGGATAAGGATGAGCGAGACCTCGCCCTCCTGACGCCCGCCCGGACCACGGCCACGCAGGCGCTCCTGCACGCCTGAGATCGGTCGCTCGTCACGCAGGAAGATCCGCATCGCGTTGCGGTGGCGCGCGAGCGCGTCGTCGAGCGGCTCCGCGCTCTGGATCCGGGCCCGGACCTCCTCGCCTTCGAGGCTCGCCTGGAGGACGAGCAGGACGGCCTTCCCGGGCTCGAGCAGCTCGCGATAGGTGCCGAGCCCCTCCGAGAAGACGATCGCCTCGTAATGTCCGGTCTGATCGGACAAGTTGACGATGCCCATCTTGTTGCCGGATTTCGTGCGCCGCTCCGTCCTGTCGAGGACGGACGCCGCGACACGGCCGACCGTGCCGCCCTGGGCGCGCGCCTGACGGCAGAACTCGGCCCAGCTCTGCACCCGCAGCTTCTTCAGGAGCTCGCCGTACTCGTCGAGCGGATGGCCGGTCAGGAAGAAGCCGACCGCCTCGTATTCCTTGCGCAGCCGCTCGGCCATGGGCCAGGGCTCGTAGAGGGGCGTTCGCAGCGTGATCTCGGGGGCCGTTACCCCGCCGAACATGTCCATGGCGCCCTCGGTCCGCATCTCGTGCGAGCGCGATGCGAGGCCGAGCACGGCGTCGAGGGTCGCGGTCGCCTTCGCGCGGTCGGGCTCGAGCTCGTCGAGCGCGCCTGCCGCGACGAGGCTCTCCAGCGTGCGCTTGTTGAGGTGGCGCGGGTTGATGCGCTGCCCGAGATCCGTGAGGCTGCGGAAGGGCGCGGCCGTGCGGGCCTCCACCAGCGATTCCACGGCCGCCCGGCCGACGCCTTTCACGGCGCCGAGTGCGTAGCGGATCGCGGCCCGCTCCTCCCCGCGCCGCTCGACCTCGAACTCGACGCCCGACCGGTTGAGCGACGGCGGCTCGACCGGGATCTCGAGCCGCTGCGCTTCCCGCCTGAACTCGGCGAGCTTGTCCGTATTGTCCATGTCGAGCGCCATGGAGGCCGCCAGGAACTCGACCGGGAAGTTCGCCTTCAGGTAGGCCGTGTGGTAGGTGATCAGCGCGTAGGCCGCGGCATGGCTCTTGTTGAAGCCATAATCGGCGAACTTGGCGAGAAGATCGAAGATCGTATCGGCCTCGTCCTTGCGAAGCCCTCGCTCGACCGCGCCCGACACGAAACGTCCGCGCTGCGCGTCCATCTCGGCCTTGATCTTCTTGCCCATCGCCCGCCGCAGCAGGTCCGCGTCGCCGAGCGAGTAGCCGGCGAGCAGCTGGGCGACCTGCATCACCTGCTCCTGATAGACGATGATCCCGAAGGTCTCGGCGAGGATCGGCTTCAGCTTGGGATGCGGGTACCAGCTCGATTCCGGGTCGGGATCGCGGCCGAGCTTGCGGGCGCAATAGACCGGGATGTTCGCCATCGGGCCCGGCCGGTAGAGCGCGACGAGCGCGATCAGGTCCTCGAAACGGTCGGGCTCCATTTCGCAGAGCGCCTTGCGCATGCCGGCCGATTCCACCTGGAACACCCCGGTCGCCTCGCCGCGGGCGAGCATGGCGTAGGTGGGGGCGTCGTCGAGCGGCAGCGCGGCGAGGTCGATCGCCTGGCCTGACGCCCGGATCAGCGCGACCGCGCGCTTCAGCACTGTGAGCGTTTTCAGGCCCAGAAAGTCGAACTTCACGAGCCCGGCCTGCTCGACCCATTTCATGTTGTACTGGGTCACGCGCATCCCGGTCTTCGGGTCGCGGTAGAGGGGCACGAGCTCCTGGAGAGGACGGTCGCCGATGACGACGCCCGCCGCGTGGGTTGAGGCGTGGCGGTGCAGCCCTTCGAGCTTGCGGGCGATCTCGAGCATCCGCCCAACGACCGGCTCCTCGGCGGCCGCGGCCTGCAACTTCGGCTCGCCCGCGATCGCCTGGTCGAGCGTCACGGGATTGGCCGGGTTCTGCGGCACGAGCTTCGTCAGCTTGTCGACCTGCCCGTAGGGCATCTCGAGCACGCGCCCGACGTCGCGCATCACCCCGCGGGCGAGCAGCGTGCCGAAGGTGATAATCTGGGCGACCTGCGTCTCGCCGTAGCGGGACTGGACGTAGCGGATGACGTCCTCGCGCCCGTCCACGCAGAAATCGATGTCGAAATCCGGCATCGAGACGCGTTCGGGATTGAGGAAGCGCTCGAACAGGAGCCCGAACCGGAGCGGATCGAGATCCGTGATGGTCAGCGCGTAGGCGACGAGCGAGCCCGCGCCCGAGCCGCGGCCCGGCCCGACCGGGATGTCCTGGTCCTTCGCCCATTTGATGAAGTCGGAGACGATGAGGAAGTAGCCCGCATATTTCATGCGGGCGATGACCGAGAGCTCGAAGGCGAGGCGCTCGCGATACGTCGCGGCCTCGATTCCCGGCGCAGTCCCGTGCGCCGCGAGGCGCGCCTCGAGCCCGGCTTCCGCCTGACGGGCGAGCTCGGCCGCCTCGTCGAAATCGCCGAAGCGCGGCAGGATGGGCTTGCGGGTCGAGACCCGCCACGAGCAGCGGAGCGCAATCTCGACCGAGGAGGCGAGCGCGTCCGGCAGGTCCGCGAAGAGCGCCCGCATCTCGGCCCGGCTCTTGAACCGGAACTCCGGGGAAAGCCGCCGACGCTTGTCGTCCGAGACGATGCGCCCGTCCGCGATCGCGAGCAGCGCGTCATGGGCCTCGTAATCGCCGCTGGCGGCGAAGAACGGCTCGTTCGTCGCGACGATGGGCAGTCCCGCCTCGTCCGCGAGCGATAGGAGGCCGCTCTCGATGGCCCGCTCGTCGTCGAGCCCGTGCCGGCCGATCTCGACGTAGAGCCGGTCGCCGAAAGCCCCCCGCAAGGCGTCGAGGCGGGCGCGGGCGAGCTCGATCCGCCCGCCCGAGCGAAGCAGCGTGTCCAGCGGACCCGTCCGGCCGCCCGTGAGCGCGATCAGGCCCTCCGCATGGTCGCGCAGAACGGCCGCCGCCACGCGGGGCGGCTCGCCGAGCGCCACGTCGAAATAGGCGCGGCTCGCGAGCTGCATCAGGTTGCCGTAGCCGGCCTCCGTCTGGGCGAGGAGGACGATGTCCGGCGAGCGCGCGAAGGCGGCGCGGCTCCCGGGCTCCGCCTCCTCGAAGGCGACGGAGAGCTGGAGACCCGGGATCGGCTGGATCCCCTTGCCGGCGAGCTTCTCGGAAAACTCGAGCGCGCCGAAGAGATTGTTCGTGTCCGTCAGCGCCAGCGCCGGCTGCTTGTCGGCCTTGGCGAGCTCCGCGAGCGTCGCGATCTTCAGCGCGCCTTCGAGCAGCGAGTAGGACGAGTGGACGTGAAGGTGGACGAAGCCGATGTCGGCAAGGAGGCTCATGAGCGCGGAATCGGGCCTGGGACGGACCGGATCATGCGGGCGCACCGCCTCCGGAGTCGATGCGACCGCGACGCCGGGCTGTGGATCGCCCCGTCGGCCGGCGCGGTCGCGAGGCGCCCGTCCTCAGGTTCGCGCGCCCGCGCCGGTCATTCGGCCGTCGCGTTCAGGCGCGGCCGGCCGAGCCCCATGCCCTTCGCCAGCGCGGACCGCGTCTCGGCATAGTTCGGGGCGACCATCGGGTAATCGTAAGGCAGGCTCCAGCGCTCGCGATACTGCTCGGGCGTCATGTTGTAGCGCGTGCGCAGGTGCCGCCGGAGCGACTTGAACCGGCGCCCGTCCTCCAGGCAGATGATGTAATCCGGCGTGACGGACTTCTTCACCGGGACGGCGGGCTTGCGCTCCTCCGCGGCGGCCGGCTCGGCGCGACCCTGCGCGGCCGCCGCCAAGGCGCCGTGAATGGTCCTGATCAGATCCGGTAATTCGGCGGCCGAAACCGAATTGTGACCGACGAATGACGCCGCGATCTCGGCCGACAGCGCGACGAGTTTCACGTCAGACTGAGCATTCATATGAATTGGTGGTCCTGAAAGTTGCCTCGCGCCCGCAACCGGCATGTGGTCATCTAGCGCGTTGTTGGCACGATGAAAGGGAACGGGTCTTCCGTTCTCGCTGCTCGCCCCTTAGTCGAAGGCGATGCTGATCGCAAGCTCGCGATTTCGTGAAGGACGATTGATCGCGGAATCCGTCGGCTCTAGGGACCTCCTCGGGCCGCGCGCGCCCGAGGAGACCGCATGTCAGCCGAGCCCGCCAGCTGGACCGAGGCGCCCAACCCGCCCCTGGCCGAGGTCCGCCCGCACGAGGTGTCGATCCACGGCCGGCGGATCGCGGACGAGTACGCCTGGCTCAAGGCCCCGAACTGGCGCGAGGTGCTGAAGGACGGCGACGCGCTGCCGGAGGACATTCGGGCGCATCTCCTGCGCGAGAACGCCTACGCGGACGCGTTCCTTGCGCCGCTCGAGACGCTGCGCCGCGACCTCGTCGCCGAGATGCGAGGCCGGATGAAGGAGGACGACCGCTCGGTGCCGCAGCCGGACGGTCCGTTCGCGTACTACATGCGTCACCGCGACGGCGGCCAGCATCCCCTCAGCTGCCGCGAACCGCGCGGCGGGGGCGAGGAGACGATCCTCCTCGACGGCGACCGGGAGGGCGACGGCCTCGCCTATTTCGACCTCGGCGACGCCGTCCATTCCCCCGATCATGCGCGCCTCGCCTGGTCGGCCGACATCGCAGGCTCCGAGCTCTACACGATCCGGGTGCGCGACCTCGCGACGGGCGAGGATCTGCCCGACACGGTCGCGGGAGCGACCGGCGACATCGTCTGGTGCGGCGATTCCAGCAGCTTCTATTACGTCGAGGTCGACGAGAACCACCGGCCGGTCCGAGTCCGCCGCCACCGGCTCGGGACGTCCCAGGCCGAGGATGCCCTCGTCTACGAGGAGCGTGACCCGGGCTGGTTCGTCAACATCGACCTGACCCAGAGCGACGCCTTCGTGGTCGTCGCGGCGAGCGATCACGAGACCTCGGAAAGCTGGCTCCTCGACAGGGCCGATCCCGAGGCGCGGCCGCGCCTCGTCGCTCCCCGGCGTCCGCTGGTCCTCTACGACGTCGAGCATCACGGCGAGACGCTCGTCATCCGCACGAACGACGGCGGCGCGGAGGACTTCAAGCTCGTCACCGCGCCGATCGCCGACCCCGCGCCGGAGAACTGGCGCGACCTCGTCCCGTCCCGCCCCGGCATCATGGTGCTGTTCCAGGCGGCCCTCGCCCGTCACCACGTCCGGCTTGAGCGCGAGGACGCGAACCCGCGCATCGTCGTGCGGGAGCTCGCGACGGGGGAGGAGCACGCGATCGCTTTCGCCGAGGAGGCCTATTCGCTCGGGCTCGACCTCGGCTTCGAGTTCGACACGACGACGATCCGCTTCACCTACTCGTCCATGACGACGCCGACCGAGACCTACGATTACGACCTCGTCACGCGCGAGCGGACGCTGCGCAAGCGCCAGGAGGTGCCGAGCGGCTTCGACGCCGCCCGTTACGTGACCCGGCGCGTCCAGGCGATCTCGCATGGCGGGATCTCCGTCCCGGTCTCGCTCGTGCATCGGCGCGACCTCGCGATCGACGGAACGGCTCCGTGCCTCCTCTACGGCTACGGTTCCTACGGGGCCTCCATGTCCGCCTCCTTCCGGACGAACCCGCTCTCGCTTCTCGACCGCGGCTTCGTCTACGCGATCGCGCATATCCGGGGCGGGACCGAGAAGGGCTGGCGCTGGTACCTCGATGGCAAGCGCGAGAAGAAGACGAACACGTTCAAGGACTTCATCGCGGCCGGGGAGGCCCTCGCGGCCGCCGGTTATACGGGGCGCGGCCGCATCGTCGCGCATGGCGGGAGCGCGGGCGGGATGCTGATGGGCGCGGTCGCCAACATTGCGCCGGACCTTTTCGCCGGGATCGTCGCCGAGGTCCCGTTCGTCGACGTGCTGCACACGATGCTCGACGGGGAGCTGCCGCTGACGCCGCCCGAATGGCCCGAATGGGGCGATCCGGGCCAGGACGAGGCGGCCTTCCGGACGATCCTCGCCTATTCGCCCTACGAGAACGTCGCGGCACAGCCCTACCCGCCGATCCTGGCGCTGGGCGGACTCACCGATCCGCGCGTGACCTATTGGGAGCCGGCGAAATGGGTCGCGCGGCTGCGCGCCCGCATGACGGGTGGCGGCCCGGTCCTCCTCAAGATCAACATGGATGCGGGCCATGGCGGCGCGGCCGGCCGCTTCGATCGGCTGGAGGAGATCGGCCTCATCTACGCCTTCGCGATCACGGCGGCGGGACGGGGCCTTTAGCTTCCTCGCCCGACGGCGCGGCGCCGCTCTCCCTCTGCCGGGCCACGAAGGCGCGCAGCTCCTCCATGGAGGCGAAGCGCAGGGCGCCGCCCGGCGTCTCGGCCTCGATCGAGCCGTCCGCGAACATGACGTAGCGGTTCTCGCCGGCCTGATGGCGGCCGACGATCTGGCGGTCCGGCGAAGGAATGTCGCTCGGCGCGGTCTCGGAGGCGGGTTCGCCGGCGTCGCGCAGGGGCGGCGCTGCGGGCTCGGGCGGAAGCGTCGGCCGGAGGTCTGCTCCAGTCGCCGAGGCCGGAGAGGCGAAGGGCGGCTCGAGGGGGCGCGGCGCGCGTGCGGGCGGGGGCGGCTCGGGCGCTGTGACGGGATGCGTCGGCTCGTGAACCGCCGAGGTGATGCGCGAGAACGCGACGTTGAGCGCCGTGACGCCGGCGACCACACGCTTCAGCCGGGCGGCGACGAGCGACAGCCCGAGCAGCACGGCGCCCGATGACGCTCCGACCGCGCCGGCGATCACCATCGACCAGCCCCGCTCGACCGTGATGATGAGCGCGCCCGAATAGATCGCCATGAGGCCGCTCGCGATCATCGCGACCGACAGGAGCAGCACCGCGAAACCCATACCGGCCGACCCCGCACCCCGCCCCGAACCGCCTCCTTACGGAGGGCCTCGCCGCCTTGGCAACCGACGCGCTCCCGCCCGCTTGGCCGTTGCTCCGACTTCCCGGCCGCCCTAACTACACGGCGCGCGGGCGCACGAGCCCGACCGAGGTGCAAGGAGACCGTGATGACCTTCAGCCTGCCCGATCTGCCCTACGCCTACGATGCGCTCCAGCCCTATATGTCGCGCGAAACCCTCGAGTTTCATCACGACAAGCATCACAAGGCCTACGTGGACACGGGCAACACGCTGCTGAAGGGCTCCGAGCTCGAGGGCAAGAGCGTCGAGGAGATCGTCAAGGCGAGCTACGGCAAGAACCAGGCGCTCTTCAACAATGCCGGACAGCACTACAACCACATTCATTTCTGGCAGTGGATGAAGCCGAACGGCGGCGGCGCGATCCCGGGCGAGCTCGAGAAGCGGATCAACGACGAGCTCGGCGGCGTCGAGAAGTTCAAGAACGACTTCATCGAGGCCGGCAAGACGCAGTTCGGCTCGGGCTGGGCCTGGCTCGCCGTCAAGGACGGCCGGCTCACGATCATGAAGACCCCGAACGGCGAGAACCCGCTCGTTCACGGCGCGAGCCCCATCCTGGGCGTCGATGTCTGGGAGCATTCCTACTACATCGACTACCGCAACCGCCGGCCGGATTACCTGAAGGCCTTCGTGGACAACCTCGTGAACTGGGAGCACGTCGCCCAGATGCTGCACGGCGTCAGCTGAGGGCGCGGGGCGCCGGGACGAGAGCGACCCGGCGCCTCTCCAAGAGCTCGCCGAAGGCCGGTGAGAGCAGATGATCGAGCTCACGCCGGCGGGGCTCCGTGACCCCGTCGAGCGCCTCGCCCGGCGCGACCTCGCCCGGATGGCACATGACGACGTGCGCCGGACCGACCCCGTCGAGATAGGCGTCGAAGTCGCGCGCGAGATCCTGGTCGGGCCGGAATTCGCTGAAGCCCGAGAAACCGCGATTGACCGCGATCCCGCGCCGGGCGGCCGCCCGGCTCAAGCCGGAGGCGAGCACCGCCACGAAGGCGGCCTTCGGGGCGGAGGGGCGGCGCAGGATCGCGGCGAGCCGCTCGCCGGGGTCGCGCAGCCAGAAGCCGGGCGGGGGCCCGAATTCCGCAATCGCCGCGAGGAGCGGCTCGCGGATGCCCGGCAGGACGTGAACGTGCTGGTGACCGTCGGCGAAATCCGGCTCCCGGCCGAGCGCCGCCCGGAACGCGTCGAGCTGACGGCGGATCTCGGTCGCGATCTCGTCGGTCGGGAGGCGGCCCGCGAACGCCGCCCGGATCAGGCGCCCGAGGGGCGGCAGGCGCCCGTCCGGCGCGAACCGCGGCATCGGCCCGAGGGGCGCCCCGTAGGTCAATGTGAGGTGTAGCCCGATCCCGATCCGGCTCGCGACGGCGTGAAGGTCGCCGGCGAAACGCGGCCAATCGGGCGCGTTCGCCATGGCGCTCGTCGCGCTGACCCGCCCGGCCTCGGCGAGCCGGAGGATGCCGCGGCTCACGCCGGGGCTCATGCCGTAATCGTCCGCGCAAAGCACAA
>JAFAPJ010000659.1 GCA_019247255.1 Methylobacteriaceae bacterium
CCCCCCGCGTCGTAGCTCGCGCTCGGCCAGTCGAGCGTGCCCGAGCTCGGCCGCGCGAGCCCGGCGATGATGCGCAGAAGCGTCGACTTTCCGCAGCCCGACGGCCCGAGCAGGCTCACGAACTCGCCCGGTGCGAGGTCGAGGTCGACATGCGCGAGAGCCAGCGTCCGGTTCGCGAACACCTTCGACAGGTCGCGGATGCGCACGACCGGCCGCGCCGCCCCGGCACGCGGCGCGGTGTCCCGCGCCGCGAGGGCTTGGCTCACGCGCCGATGCCCTTGTTGACGAAGTCGAGGCTGTAGGCGCGCTTCACGTCGACGCCCTTCGGGAAGACGCCGGCTTCGGTCATCGTCTCGTAGAAATGCGCCCAGCGCTCGTCCGTCATGGCGCCGATGCCGAGCTTCACGGCGTCGCCTGAGCGCACGATCCCGCGCTCGTTCATGACCTTCAGGGCGTAGTTGATCTTGTCCTGGTCCATGTCCGGGTTGTCGCGCAGGATGAGCGCGTCCGCGGCCGCATTGCCGGGACCGCCCTTGACGTACTCGGCCCACCCTTCCAGCGTCGCGGTCATGAAGCGCTGCACCACCTCGCGCTTCTCCTCGACCATCTTGCGGCCGACATTCACCGTCGTGTTGTAGGCCTCGTAGCCGGAATCGGCGAGGAGATGCACGACCGGCGTCACGCCGGCCTTCATGATCGCGTAAGGCTCCGAGGAGAGGAAGCCCTGCTGCGAGACCGCCTTGTCCGCCAGGAACGGCGCCATGTTGAAGGTGTAGGGCCGGACCTGATCGTCGCTGAATCCGTACTTCGCCTTCAGGAACGGCCAGTAGCTGTTGCGCCCGCCGGCCGCGATCAGGATCGGCTTGCCTTTGAGCGCGGCGAGGCTGTCGTTGCCGACGTTCGGGTGCGAGATCAGGACCTGCGGGTCCTTCTGGAAAATGGACCCGATGCACAGGAAGGGAATGCCTTCCTTGGCGTAGTTGATCGCCTCGAAGGAGTTCGACATGATCATGTCGACGCGGCCGCCGAGCAGCATCTGCGACGGGTTCTGCTGCGGGCCGCCCATGCGGAGATCGCACTCGATCCCATGTTTCTTATAGAGCCCGTTCGCGACCGCGTAGTAGAAGCCGCCATGCTCCGCCTGGGCGCGCCAGTTCGTCAGGTAGCTCACCTTGTCGAGGCTCTGGGCCAGCACGCGGGCGCCCGGCACGGGCAGGAGGGAGCCCGCGAGCCCGCCTCCGAGAAGGCCGAGGGCGCGGCGGCGGTCGATGCGGTACTTCGTGGCGCTCATGGGCGGGGTCCAGCGTGTCTCGGCCACGGCGGCCGGAGCAATCGGCGTGCCGCCGCCTCCCGATCCGCGGGCGAGCCGGTACGAAAGCTGCTAATGAGCCAGGCCACAAGCCCCTGACCCATCGAGCGCACACCTTCATGTCCGCGATCCGCTCCCTCCCGGCCGAACCCTCCTCGCGCTACGACATCGAGGCGCTTCTCGCGGCGCTCGGCGACGTTCCGGTCGAGCTCGACCCGACGGCCGTCCGCCGCCGCTCGCGCGACTTCTTCTGGTACAGCCCGGTCCTGAACCGGCAGCTGCATGGAAAAGCGGCAGATCTGATCGCGAAGCCGCGCGACGAGGCCGATGTCGTGCGGGTCGCGGGCGCCTGCGCGCGGCTCGGCATACCGCTGACCGTCCGGGCGGGCGGAACGGGCAATTACGGCCAGGCCGTGCCCCTCGAAGGCGGCGTGCTCCTCGACGTCTCGGGCCTCGACGCCGTCGAGTGGATCCGCCCGGGCGCGGTTCGGGTCGGGGCCGGCGCACGCATGCACGAGCTCGACGCGAAGCTTCGGGCCGAGGGCTGGGAGCTCAGAATGCACCCCTCGACGAAGCGCATGGCGACGATCGGCGGCTTCATCGCGGGCGGGTCCGGCGGCGTCGGCTCGGTCGCCTGGGGGGTGCTGCGCGACCCCGGCAACCTCCTGGCGGCCCGGATCGTCACGATGGAGCCCGAGCCGCGCGTCATCGAGCTGCGCGGACGCGACGTGCAGGCCGTGAACCACGGCTACGGCACGACCGGGATCATCACCATGCTGGAGGTCCCGACCGCGCCGGCATGGGACTGGATCGACGTCACGATCGCCTTC
>JAFAPJ010000682.1 GCA_019247255.1 Methylobacteriaceae bacterium
GGGCGCGAGCTGGCCGAAGGGTCCCGCCGCCTCGAACACGCCCGCGAGGCCGGCGAGCCCGCCTCCGGCCAGCAGGGTCAGCACGGTCACGCGGGGGCCCGAGAAGCCGCCGTGACGGGCGGCCGCGGGCGCGAGCCCGACGACCCGGACCGCGAAGCCCGCGACCGTGCGGCCGAGGACGAGCCAGGCGAGTGCGGCGACCAGACATGCGATCGGCACGCCCCAATGGACGATCGAGCCCTCGGTCACGGGCGGCAGGGTCTGGTCCGGCGTGAACATGCGGGTCTGGGGAAAGTTGAAGCCGTCCGGATCGCGCCACGGTCCGCGGACCAGCCAGTAGAGAAGCTGCACAGCCACATAGGTCAGCATCAGGCTCGACAGGATCTCGCTCACCCCGAACCGGACCCTGAGCCAGGCCGGGATCGCCGCCCAGGCCATGCCGCCCAGGATGCCCGCGACGATCATCGCGGGCAGGATCCAGGCGCCCGACATTCCCCAGGTGGCGAGCGCGACGCCTGTTCCGGCGATCGCGCCCATGACGTATTGCCCCTCGCCGCCGATATTCCAGACATTCGCCCGGAAGCCGATCGAGAGTCCGATCGCGACCGTGGCGAGCGGCGCCGCCTTCAGGGCGAGGTCGGGCCAGCGGACCGGGTTCAGCACCGGGTCGAGGAACATGTGCTCGACCGCGGACGGACCGTCGTAGCCCATGAGCGTGAAGACCGCCGCGCCGATCGCGACCGTCGAGGCGACCGCGATGAGCGGCGTCGCGTAGAGCATGAGGCGGCTCGGCTCACGCCGGCGCGCGAGGCTAGGCCACAAGGGCGGCCTCGGCCGGTCGGGGTGTCTCGCCGTGCACGCCGCCCATGAGGAGGCCGATCCGCTCGAGGCTGGCGCCACGCGTGTCCATCGGCGCCGAGAGCCGACCCTCGTTCAGCACCGCGAGCCGGTCGGAGAGCGCCAGGAGCTCGTCGAGATCCTGGCTCACAAGCACGATCGCGGCTCCGCCCGTCGCGAGGTCGAGAAGCGCCTGATGGATCGCGGCCGCCGCGCCCGCATCGACCCCCCAGGTCGGCTGGGCGACGACGAGAACCTGCGGGTCCTGGCCGATCTCGCGGCCGACCACGAATTTCTGGAGGTTGCCGCCGGAGAGCGCCCGGGCCGCGGCGTCGGGGCCCGTCGCCCTCACGCCGAAGCGCCGGATCACGCCGGCCGCGAAGTCCCGGGCGGCGCCCGTCCGGAGCCAGCCGCTCCGGGCGAGCCCGCGGCGCTGGCGGGCGGTGAGCAGCGCGTTCTCGGCAAGCGTGAGGTCCGGGACGGCGGCGTGGCCGTTGCGCTCCTCGGGGACGGCGCAGAGCCCGCGGGACCGCCGCTCGCCGGGCCCGAGCGCGCCGATCGGCTCGCCGTCGAGCCGGATCGCCTCCGGCCCGACCCGGATCTCGCCACCCAGCGCGAGAACGAGCTCCGCCTGGCCGTTGCCGGCCACCCCGGCGATGCCCAGGATCTCCCCGGCCCCGACCGTGAAGCCGATGTCCCGCAACGGGGTCTCGACGCCCTCGCCGCGCGGCAGCGACAGCCCGTCCACCGCGAGGCGGATCGCAGGCTCGGCGCCAGGTTGGGCGCGCCGCTCCTCCGTCTCCCGGCGTGCGGCCCGGACGAGCTCGGCCCCGATCATCAGCTCGGCCATCGCGCGCGCCCCCGTGCGGCGCGGATCGCAATGGGCGACGACGCGCCCGCCGCGCAGAACGGTCGCGGCCTCGCAGAGCGCCCGGATCTCATCGAGCTTGTGGGAGATGTAGAGGATCGCGCAGCCTTCGGCCGCGAGCTGGCGCAGGAGCGCGAAGAGCCGCTCGGCCTCCTGCGGGGTCAGGACCGAGGTCGGCTCGTCCATGATCAGGAGCTTCGGCCGGGCGAGCAGGCAGCGGACGATCTCGATGCGCTGGCGCTCGCCGACCGAGAGGCTCCCGACCGCCCGGTCGAGGTCGAGCGGCAGCGAGTACGAGCTGAGGATCGCGGTGACGCGGGCCGCGAGCTCGGCCCGGGGCAGCCGCTCGTCGAGCCCGAGCGCGATGTTGTCGAGGACGGAAAGCGCGTCGAAGAGCGAGAAGTGCTGGAACACCATCCCGATCCCGAGGGCGCGCGCGGCCCGCGGGTTCGGGATCGCGACGGGGCGTCCCTCCCACAGGATATCGCCGCGATCCGCGGCCAGGACGCCGTAGATGATCTTCACCAACGTCGACTTGCCGGCGCCGTTCTCGCCGATGAGGGCGTGGATCTCGCCCGCCCGGACCGCGAGCGAGATGTCGTCGTTCGCGACCACGCCTGGGAAGCTCTTGCCGATCCCGCGCAGCTCGAGCCGCGCCGGGATCGCGTTCGCCCCGTCCTCCCCGCGCGCGCTCACGCCGGCCTTGCCTCCGCCCATCGCTCTGCCTCGCGCCCGGCTTTGCAGGAAGCGTACCGCGCGAAGGCCGTGAGCAGTTCCGCAGCCGTCAGGGCCGCGATCACCTCCGGGCGCTTATCCGGCACCTCGCCCCCGCCGATCGGGCAGGCGAGGCGGGCGAGCGCGGCCTCGCTTCCGCCGCCCTGACGCCAGAAACGGGCGAAGCGGGCGCGTTTCGTCGCCGAGCCGATCATCCCGACATAGGCGGCGTCCCCGCGCCCGAGCGCGGCCTCGACGAGCCGATAATCGAGCGCGTGGGAATGCGTCAGCACCACGTATGCGCTCCCGGGCTCCGCCTCCTCCACCTCCGCGACCGGGTCCTCGCGGCGCAGGAGCGGCAGGCCGATCGGCGCCGGCTCGTCGAGACGATCGTCCACCACCGTCACCCGGAAAGGCAGCGGCGCGAGGGCGCGCGCGAGAGCGGCGCCCGTATGGCCCGCGCCGAACACGAGAACAGGCGGGCGGCGCCGGCGCTCGTCCGTTTCCGCGGTCTCGAGCCGCGCGATGTCGGTCGGCTCGGCCCGGCGGAAGGCCAGCCGGACGGCCCCGCCGCAGCATTGGCCAAGGGTTGGGCCGAGCGGCAGGTCGAGCGAACGCTCGGCCTCGCCGCGCGCGAGCATGGCGCGCGCCACGTCGAGCGCGTGCCATTCGAGGCTGCCGCCGCCGATGGTGCCCTGGCTGCCGGCCGTCGTGACGAGCATCTGAGCGCCCGCCTCGCGCGGCGTCGAGCCCCGCGC
>JAFAPJ010000177.1 GCA_019247255.1 Methylobacteriaceae bacterium
GGGCGGTCCGATGTGCAGCGTCCGGACGGAGCCGCTGGCGCACGCGGCCAATGCTGCTTCGGGCACGCGCATGAAAGATTGGCCGCGGCCAGTGACGAGAATCGCCCGCTGTCCCGTGCGCAAAGCGTCACGAATGAATTGTGCAACCTCGAGCTCAGCGAGCCGTGCGATGGCGGTCTGCGCTAATGGTTCATCTGCGCGATCGCTCATGACGCCGCATACAACCTCCCACCATACCCATACTCGAAATTAGGGGAGATTGGGAGCTGGAAGGGGCGGCTCAGGGAAGCAAGAGCCCTCCCACTTTCGGTCTAAGCCCATTGGTCGACCGCGCTGAAGCGCAACGTCGGCGTCTCTTGCCGACCATGCAAAGCTGCTTCGTGGAGACCGAATTGCCTCGCCCTTATCGCGTGCCGGCATCGTAACGGCGCGAAGGTTGTCCACTCATTGTAGCTGCCCCCGAAACTTCGCCTGCGTTCCATCGAATGCCGTCACAGAGGTGAACCTGCCTTCCAGTCGCCCAAGGATCATCTCGCTCGCGATGGCGATCGCAGTGAAGCTTCTTTCCCGTCGTCGCCTCTCCTCGATTGCTGCGCTTCAGCCCATCGGGCGGATGCGCGGGGCGATGTCGTCGTTGATGCCCGGCCCGAAGAACTTGAACGCGACCATGGGCGACGAGCCGGTGTTGGCGAGCCTTACGCCCTCGAGCGCCTTCGCATGCGCGACGAGAAACTCGTCGTGCGCTTCCGCGAACGTCGCCGTCTGGCCTTGGACCGGGAACGCCTCGACCTCGCCGACGCCCTTCCACACGAACAGGCCGTGCACGCCGCGCGCCCTGCTGACGTAGCTCCGCCCCGGCTCGATGGTGACACGGGTCCCGCTGAAGCGGGTCGAGTTGTAGAAGACCCAGTCCTCCGCGACGCCTGCCGGCAGCTCCTCGGCTGCCGGCTGCGGATAGAGCCGGTGGTTTTCGTAGAAGAACGGATCGCCTGAGGCTTCCCAATCGACGAGGTCGAGCACCGCCCGCTCCTTCTTGGCGGCTGCCTCCGCCGGCGCGATGTGGCGGCTCATCTGGGCTTTATTGATCTTGACCCCCTCGACCTCGGCCTGCAGCACCGCAACGACGTCCGAGGATTCCTGCAGCTCGAGCGTCAGCGCCGTCCCCGGCGCATGCAGGATGCCGGGCGGCAGATGGAAGCCCTCGCCGGGCACGTTCAAGTAGGCCCTCGAATGCTGCAGGATCGCATCGCCCTCCCAGCTCTCGAGGTAGGGCACGAAAAGCTCTTCCTGCAGGCGCTCGCGGACGATGTAGGGATGCACGCCGAAGAAGGTCTCCGGGTGGACCCCGAGGTCGGCGTCGAGGAAGTAGTACGCCTCCTCCTTCGAGTTCATCCCCACCTTGGCCGCGTCCTTCGGCATCTGGTGGAGGTGGTAGAAGATGCGTGTCCGATAGTCGAAGATCTTGAGCAGCCGGTCGAGGCCCGCGTGTCGCCGGCCATACTCGGCGCCGAGCAACTCCTCGCGGCACGCCGCGATCGCTTCCACCAGGAGCAGCGGCGCGCCGTTCGACGTCGCGAGGTAGGACTGGCCCTCGTGCGGCGTGTCGATCGCGTTCTCGGCCTTCGTTTCCGAGACGATCCAGCGTTCGCAAATGCTGCCCCGCTCCCCCGCCGCGTACTCCTCGTCGGCGAGCCCAAGCCGCTTGCCCGGCGGGAGGGTGTCGCGAGTCACCCAACACGGCCTCATCGGCAGGAGGCCGTCGTTCCGGCCGAGTTCGGAGAGCGTCAGGTCCCGCGCGCTGTTCTTCACCATGCCCTTGCTCCTCGCAACAGGGTCAGCCTTTCCGTCTTCGCTCGTGGCGTCAAGCCACGAAGCAGATTGACGAGGGCGTTTGACGGCCGGGGGGACCGCGCCTAGATCATGGCCCATGCGGCTCATCGACAACCTCGCGCAGGCCCGGCCGCTCCGCCCGCGGCACCCGGAGAAGGCGCATCGGCCCGATCAGCCGGTCGCCCGCAAGCC
>JAFAPJ010000228.1 GCA_019247255.1 Methylobacteriaceae bacterium
CCGCGCCTCATCTACTGCTCGGTCACCGGGTTCGGGCAGGACGGTCCCTACGCGCATCGGGGCGGCTACGATTTCATGATCCAGGGCATGAGCGGGATCATGTCGCTCACGGGCGAGCCCGAGGGCGAGCCGCTCAAGACGGCGGTCGCCTACGCGGACGTGTTCACGGGCCTCTACGCCTCGAACGCGATCCTGGCCGCGCTCCAGGGGCGCGCGTCAAGCGGACGCGGCTGCCACATCGACATGGCGCTCCTCGACACGCAGATCGCCGTCATGGGCAACCAGGCGATGGTGTACCTCCTGACCGGAGACCCGCCGCCGCGCACCGGCAACGCGCATACCTCGATCGTCCCCTACCAGGTGTTCCCGACGGCCGACGGTCACGTCATCGTCGCCTGCGGCAACGACGGGCAGTTCCGGCGTCTGTGCGACGTGCTCGGCACGGATTGGGCGAAGGAGCCCGACTTCGCGACGAACCCGGCCCGAGTCGCGAACCGCGAGCGGCTGGTGCCGATGATCGCGGCCGTGACCCGGACCCGGACCAAGGCCGACCTCCTCGCGCGGTTCGAGGCGGCCATCATGCCGGCGGGCCCGATCAACACCCTGCCGGAAGTCTTCGCCGACCCGCAGGTCCTGCATCGGCGCATGGTGACGCGACTGCCCGAGCCAGAGGCGGCCGGCGGCTCGGTCCCGACGCTCCGCTCGCCCATCGTCATCGACGGCGAGCCGCAGCTCGGGGAGCGCGCCGCCCCCCGGCTCGGCCAGCACACGGCCGAGATCCTGGCCGATCCCGCCTGGGGCGCCCCCGGCTAGAGCCCACCCCGCTGCCGCCGCATGGCGGCTTTGCCTTGCCGGCCGTCCGGTCGAGGACTAGAGACGCGCGTCACAATCCCGACACCCGGAGCACGTCCATGGCCTTCCTGGCCGAGACCCTGTCGCGCGTGAAGCCCTCTGCCACGATCGTCATGACGCAGAAGGCCCGCGACCTGAAAGCCAAGGGCCGGGACGTCATCTCGCTCTCGGTCGGTGAGCCCGATTTCGACACGCCGGACAACGTCAAGCAGGCCGCGATCGAGGCGATTCGCCGGGGCGAGACCAAGTACACGCCGGTCGCCGGCATCGTCCCGCTGCGCGAAGCGATCGCCCGCAAGTTCAAGCGGGAGAACGGGCTCGACTACAAGCCCTCGCAGACGATCGTCGGCACGGGCGGCAAGCAGGTCATCTACAACGCGCTTCTCGCGACCCTGAACCCGGGGGACGAGGTGATCGTCGTGGCGCCCTATTGGGTCTCCTACCCGGAGATGGTGGCGCTCTGCGGCGGCACGGCCGTGACGGTCGAGGCCACGATCGAGAACGATTTCAAGCTCCAGCCCGAGGCGCTCGAGCGCGCGATCACGCCGCGCACCAAGTGGGTCATCCTCAACTCGCCCTCGAACCCGTCCGGCGCCGCCTATTCCCGCGACGAGATGAGAAAGATCACCGACGTGCTCGTGAAGCACCCGCAGGTCTGGATCCTCACCGATGACATGTACGAGCACCTCGTCTACGGCGACTTCACCTTCGTGACGCCGGCCGAGGTCGAGCCGAACCTCTACGAGCGCACGCTGACGATGAACGGCGTGTCGAAGGCTTATGCCATGACGGGCTGGCGCATCGGCTACGCGGCCGGGCCCGAGCAGCTCATCAAGGCGATGGACTTCGTCCAGGGCCAGCAGACGAGCGGCGCCTGCTCCATCGCCCAATGGGCGTCGGTCGAGGCGCTCGACGGGCCGCAGGATCACCTCCCGGTCTTCCGGCGGGCCTTCGAGGAGCGGCGCGACCTCGTTGTATCCATGCTGAACCAGGCCCGGGGCCTGCGCTGCCCGAAGCCCGAAGGCGCCTTCTACGTCTATCCTTCCTGCGAGGGCGCGATCGGGAAGACCGCGCCGTCGGGCAAGCGGATCGACAGCGACGAGGATTTCGTGAGCGAGCTCCTTGAATCCGAGGGCGTCTCGGCGGTGCACGGCTCGGCCTTCGGGCTCGGCCCGAACCTGCGCATCTCCTACGCGACCTCGACGGAGGCGCTCGAGGAGGCCTGCCGGCGAATCCAGCGCTTCTGCGGCGCCTTGCGCTAAGTCTGCCGCGCCTTGGGGCGGGCGGGCCTCGGGGCGGACGGGACCTTGCCTTGGGCCGGGTACGGGTGAGAACGTGGTCCCGACACGCCGATCGAGCGTGACGGGAGGAACAATCATGCCGGCCGAGTTCGCGCGAGTGGCCGAGTCACCCGCGCCAGGCGGGGCGGATCCCGCGCGGCCCTGGCTCGGCAGATATCCGGACGGCGTGCCGGCGACGATCGACGTCGCGCGTCTGCCGACGATACCCGAGATCCTGGCCAGAACGGTCAGCCGCTTCGCCGAACGTCCGGCGCTCGAGAGCTTCGGGGTTCGGCTGACCTATCGCGAGCTCGCCGCCAAGGCGGAAGCCGTCGCGGCCTGGCTGCAGGCCCGCGGAATCGGGCGCGGCGACCGCGTCGCGATCATGCTCCCGAACGTCATGGCCTATCCGCCGATCCTGTTCGGGACGCTGATGGCGGGTGGCACGGTCGTCAACGTGAACCCGCTCTACACCCCGCGCGAGCTCACGGGGCAGATCCGCGATTCGGGCGCGCGGATCCTTTTCGTCATCGAGAACTTCGCCCACACGGTCGAGGCCTGCCTCGGCGAGCTCGGGCTCGACGCCGTGGTCGTCGTGAAGCCGGGCGACCTCCTCGGCCTCAAGGGCCAGGTCGTGAACCTCGTGTCGCGCTATGTGAAGAAAGCCGTGAAGCCGTTCCGGCTTCCCGCCGCTATCCCGTTCGCGACCGTGCTGCGCGAGGGCTCCGCGAAGCGGCTCGCCCCCGTCTCACTCGGCCCCGAGGACGTCGCCTTCCTCCAATATACCGGAGGGACGACCGGAACCGCCAAGGGCGCGACCCTGACCCATCGCAATGTCGCGGCCAACGTCGAGCAATGCGCCGTCTGGATGGGGGCGGGCCTCGGCACCGCGCAGCACACCATGGTGACCGCGCTCCCGCTCTACCACATCTTCGCGCTGACGGCCTGTTGCCTCGTCATGGTGCGGGCGGGCGCCTGCCAGCTGCTCGTCGCCAATCCGCGCGACATCAAGGGCTTTGTGAAGCTCCTGCGGTCGAGCCGATTCACCTGCCTGTCCGGCGTCAACACGCTCTACAACGCGCTCCTGAACGCGCCCGGGATCGGCGAGGTCGACTTCTCGAAGCTTGTGCTGTGCGTCTCGGGCGGCATGGCCACCCAGTCCTCCGTCGCGGAGGCATGGCGCAAGCTCACCGGCCGTCCCATCGTCGAGGGCTACGGCCTGTCCGAGACCTCCCCGGTGCTGACCGTGAACCGTCTCGACATCGAGGCCTTCACGGGGACGATCGGCTACCCGGTCCCCTCAACCGAGATCGCGATCCGCGACGGGGATGGGCGGGATGTGCCCGCCGGCCAGCCGGGCGAGCTCTGCGCCCGCGGCCCGCAGGTCATGCGCGGCTACTGGAACAGGACGGCCGAGACGCAGGCCGCCATGTGGCC
>JAFAPJ010000339.1 GCA_019247255.1 Methylobacteriaceae bacterium
GCTCTCCTCCTGCCGGCTCGCGCCCGCGAGGCGGTGCGAGCTGACCGCGGCGCGGGCGTAATCGGCTTCGGAATCCGTGAAGGCGAGGCGCAGGCTCGCCGGGAGCTCCGTCTCCTGCGCCCGCGAGCGGGCGAGGAGCGGCGCCCCGCCGTCCTCGGCGAGATCCTCCGGCCCGATCGTTGCCGTGACGCGCCCGCCCCGCGGGCGGAAGCGCAGGCCCTCCGGCCCGGCCGCGAGGTCGAAGCCGAACAGGCGCGCCAGCGGCTCGAGCGCGTCGCGCGCCGCCATCGGCCGGTCGATCACGTAGCCGTCGAGAAAGCCGTCGAGCGCGGGCCGCTCCGCCGCGATTCCGTATTCCGCGAGGATCGCCGCGACGAGCCGATCGAGCGGGACGCCCTCGATCCGGCCCGTGATCCAGTGGCCGGTCGCATGGTTGCCGCCGTCGGCCCAGACGGTCGCGAAATCCGGGAAGGCCGGGAAGGGCCGGGCGTCCCAGCACCAGACCGAGACATGCGCCGGATCCACCATGCGGAGCCCGGCGGGCGAGAGGGGGTTCCAGCCCGCCTGGTGGCCGGGCAAGGCGGGGTCGAAGCGGGAGAGGGTGGCCTCGAGACCGCGCGCCTGGACGAGGTCGTCGCGCCCGCCGCGCGAGAAGGGCGGGAGAGCGGATTCCGCCGATTTCGGGTCCGGGAAGACGTTCGGGCCGTTCGCACCCCGGTCGACGGCCGGGATGCCGATCTCGGTCAGCCAGATCGGCTTCGCGCCGGGCTCCCAGGCGGTCGCCTCGCGCTCGATTCCGCCGACGCGGCGCCGATGCGCGTTCGACCACCAGCCGACCAGGTCCTTGACCCGGTAGACCCAGGGTTTGCCCGCATCGCCGTCCGTGATCGGGACGCGCCTCTGCGCCCGCCGCGACGCCTCGTCCGGGTAGTACCAGTCGAAGCCCTCCCCCGAGCCCAGCCGATCGCACAGATAGGCGAGGTCGGCGGGTCCCGAGGCCTCGGCAAGGTCGAGATGCCCGGCCCCGTCCCGCCAATCGGAGAGGGGCGGATACCAGTCGATCCCGACGGCGCCGATCAGCGGATCGGCCCAGAGCGGGTCGAGCGGCCAGTCGAGCGCGCCGGGCTCCGGCCGATGCGACCCGTATTCCGTCCAGTCGGCCGCGTAGGTGAGGGTTGTCCCGGGCCCGAGCATGGCCCGGCACTCGGCCGCGAGCGCCCGCAGCGCGCCGACCGCCGGATAGGCGCCGGCCGCGTCGCGGATCCGGGTCAGCCCGACGAGCTCCGAGCCGATGATGAAGGCCTCGACCCCGCCGGCCTCGCGGGCGAGCGCCGCGCAATGAAGGACGTGCCGGCCGAAGCTCCATTCGGGCGGCCCCGCATAGGCCGTCCCGGCGAAATGGGCCGAAGCGGCCGTCCCGAAGAAGGCTGCGACCTGCGCGGCCGCCGCGGCGGTCCCGTCCGGGCTCCCCGGCCGCCCCGGCGCGGGGTCGCAGGTGATGCGGCCCCGCCAGGGATAAGGCGGCTGGTCGGGCGCGCCGGTCCGCGGATCGGGGAGCCCGTTCCCGAGGGCCACGTCCATCATCACGAAGGGGTAGAGCGTGACCGCGAGCCCGCGTGCCTTGAGGTTCTGGATCAGCCCGACGACGGACGCGTCCGACGGCGTGCCGCCATAGGCCGCGACCCCGCCGGCGCGGCTGACCTCGCGGGCGGTCGCGCGGGTCAGCCCCGCGACCCGCCATTCCGCGCCCTGCGTCGTCTTGCCGGCGAGGTCCACCCGCGGCGCGACCGTGCAGGCGCCCGCGCGGAGATCGTCGCCGAACCAGGACACGACGAGCGACACCGACCGGAGGTTCGGGCAGAGCGCCTGGAGCGCGTCGAGCGAGGCCGAGACGTCCGTCGGGCGCTGGAGCTGGTGGATGTTCTCGGGCTCGCTCCGCCCGAGCCCGAGATCGCGCCCGACCGGGACGAGCCCGTAGCCGAACTCGGTCGCGCCCGGGATGAGGCACACGGCCCGGATCATCTCGGGCAGGCCTTCGACCGTCCTGACGACCTCGAAGGAGAATTGCGGCACGCGGTTGCCGAAGGGCGCGAGCGCGAGCCGCTCGAACACCGCGTAGGCGAGGCCGCGATAGGCCGGGGCCGCCTCCGCGCCCTCCTTGGCGACGATCAGCGGGTCGGGCTCCTGGTCCTCGCTCCCGCGATGGACGCGCATCGTGAGGGTCGTCAGGTCGAGCTCGCGCCCGTCCGCCCAGACCCGGCGCACGAAGGCGATCGGCCCCTCGCAGAGTCCGACCGCGAAATTGCCGAAATAGGAATAGGTCGTCGTGACGGTCGTGCGCGCGGGTTCGGAGGCGCCGAACCCCTTGGCGCCGCGGGCGGGGCTGCGGGTCGCCTCGCGGGTCACGACCTCCTCGAAGCGGGTCGCCCAGATGAGCTGGCCGCCGAGCCGCGCGCGGCCGTAGAGCCGCGGGATGGGCGCGCCCTCGGTCGAGGCGAGGCCGCCCATCTCGCCGAGCCGCGGCCCGTCCACGACGCGCGGCGCGGGGGAGAGCGCGGAGCCGCCGCCAAGGGTGCTCGCCAGGAGATCGCCCGCGAGGCCGGTCACGGCCTGGCCGGCGCCGTTCAGGAGGTTGCCGGCGAGGGCGTCGGCGCCCTGGAGGACGAGGGTCGCCATCACGCGGCTCCGGGAAAGCTGAAGACGCCCGCGAGGTGGCGCGACCACCAAGGGGCGAGCGCGACCTCGCAGACTGCCGCGCCCGCATGGGCGTGGACCATGCGGCCGGGCCCGGTCGCGATCGCGCAATGGCGCGCGGGCTCGCCGTCGCGCCAGCGGAGCAGGAGGACGTCGCCTGGGCGGATCTCGGCCGACGGCACGAGATGGCGGCGCGCGGCGGCGAGCAGCTCCTCGCCCGCCCCGCCCGCCGGCCCGTAGGGACCCGGCGCCTCGGGCTCGGCCCCCAGCACCTCGCGCCAAACGCCGCGGAGGAGGCCGAGGCAATCGTAGCCGACGCCCTTGAGCGAGGCCTGGTGACGGTAGGGCGTGCCGATCCAGCCGCGCGCGGCCGCGACGATCGCGGTCCTCAACGGAACAGGCTCCCGCCGTCGAGGGCCGCGCCGCCCGCGCGGGCGACCGCCA
>JAFAPJ010000382.1 GCA_019247255.1 Methylobacteriaceae bacterium
GCGCGCCGGGCGAGCGCCTGGCCGATGCGCCCCATGCCGACGATGCCGAGGCGCTTGCCCGTGATGCGCCGCCCGAGCATCCAGGTCGGCGACCAGCCCGCCCATTCATCGTCCGGCACCACGCGCGCGCCCTCGGCGACCCGCCGCGCGACCGCGAGGATCAGCGCGACCGTCATGTCGGCCGTGTCCTCCGTCAGCACGCCCGGCGTGTTCGTGACCGTGATCCCACGCGAGAGAGCCGCCTGGACGTCGATGTTGTCGACGCCGTTGCCGAAGTTCGCGATGAGCCTGAGGTCGGGCCCGGCCTGCGCGAGGATGGGCGCGTCGATCTCGTCCGTGATCGTCGGGACGAGAACGTCGGCGGTCTGCACCGCCTGGACGAGCTCGGCCTGGGTCAAGGGTTTGTCTTCTAGGTTCAGCCTCGCGTCGAAGAGCTCGCGCATCCGCGTCTCGACCGCGTGGGGCAGCTTGCGGGTGACGACGACGAGCGGCTTCTTGCGGGGCTGCATCACTCCTCCCTGAGCGCGCGCATCGACACGCTTCACGTAGCCTTAACCCTAGCCCGGTGATCTCAAGCGGGCGAGACCGCCGCTAGGGTTCTGCCGGGCGGCTGTCTAGAGCGAATTTCGGAGTTCGCGCATGAGACGGGGCCTCACCCGCTTCTGGTTCGCGCTCGTCGCCCTCGCGAGCGCCGGGCCAGCCCTCGCCGCGAGCGACCTCGCGGTCGGCAAGGCGTCGGGCCTTCCGGTGCCGCGCTACGTCAGCCTGAAGACCGACCGGGTCAACCTGCGCGAAGGCCCCTCCAAGGACCACCGGACGGCCTGGGTGTTCACCCGCGCGGGCCTTCCTGTCGAGATCACGGCCGAGTTCGAGACATGGCGTCGGATCCGCGACGCGGACGGCACGGAGGGCTGGGTGCTCCATTCGCTGCTCTCGGGCCGTCGGACGGCGCTCGTGATGCCCTGGGCGAAGGCCGGAACGCAGCCCCTCGCGCTCCGGGCCGGACCCGACGAGCGCAGCCCCGTCGTGGCCGAGCTTCAGCCCAACGTCATTACGAGCGTGAAGCGCTGCACGGAGGGCTGGTGCCGCGTCGTGATCGTGCTCGCCGGCGCCCGCGACATGACCGGCTACATGCGCCAGGACCGCCTCTGGGGCGTCTACCCGAACGAGAAGGTCGAGTAGGATTGCGGCGCTGAACCGCGGCGCAATCCGGGCCGGATCAGCCCTGCTTGCGCCGCAGGCGCACGATGACGTCGACCCGCGCGATCTCCATACCCTCCGGAGCGGCCGGTAGGTCACCGACCGCGATCGCGGCCGGCACATCCATCAGCTCCTCGTCGCCCTCGACGAAGAAGTGGTGGTGGTCCGACGTGTTCGTGTCGAAGTAGGATTTCGAGCCGTCCACCGCGAGCTGACGCAGAAGCCCCGCCTCGGTGAACTGGTGGAGCGTGTTGTACACGGTCGCGAGGGAGACGGGCACGCGCGCCCGCATGGCTTCCTCGAACAGCGATTCCGCCGTGATGTGACGGTCGCCCTTCCCGAAGAGAAGCCAGCCGAGCGAGATGCGCTGCCGGGTCGGCCGGAGCCCGACCTCCCGCAGCCGGTCCTTGAGCGTCGAGACCGGGCAGCCGCGGCGCGCGAGGCTCGCGTCCGACGAGCTCTCGCTGACAGGAAGGGTCGAAAGGCCGGTCATCGCGCGTTGAGGTCTCACGGTGTCTCGCCAGTCATAATACGTGGGAAGCCGGGGCCGCAACGTCGAGACCGCGCCGACCCGCGACGTTAGGGTCGCATTCGTGGCGAATTCGTCACCCCGCACGAAAAGGCCGCCCGGAGGCGGCCTTCGCATGCGCTCAGACTTCAGCGCTCAGCGCGAGTAGAACTCGACGACGAGGTTCGGCTCCATCTGCACCGGGTACGGGACCTCGCCGAGACCGGGCACGCGGGTCAGGCGCGCGCTCATCTTGGCGTGGTCGACCTCGATGTAGTCCGGCACGTCGCGCTCGGCGAGCTGGCTTGCGACCACCACGACCTCGAGCTGACGGGAGGCGTCCTTCACCTCGACGACGTCGCCGGGCTTCACGAGGAAGCTCGGGATGTTGACCCGGCGCCCGTTCACCTTGACGTGGCCGTGATTGACGAACTGACGCGCGGCGAACGGCGTCGCGACGAACTTCGACCGGTACACGACCGCGTCGAGACGGCGCTCGAGCAGGCCGATCAGGTTCTCGCCCGAATCACCCTTCATCCGGATCGCCTCGGCATAGTACCGCCGGAACTGCTTCTCGGTGATGTTGCCGTAATAGCCCTTGAGCTTCTGCTTGGCGCGCAGCTGCGTGCCGAAGTCGGACATCTTGCCCTTGCGGCGCTGGCCATGCTGGCCGGGACCGTATTCGCGACGATTGACCGGGCTCTTCGGGCGGCCCCAGATGTTCTGGCCCATGCGGCGATCGAGCTTGTGCTTCGCCGCGATTCTCTTCGACATGTCCCGCGTGTCCTCTGACTGCGTGGTGTGAGGAACGCGCCCTCCTCTCCCGGCTTGGCCGAGCGACAGCCCTCGACATCGCGAAGGCGCGGGTGCGCAAACACGAAGCGCGGCCAAGGGGCCGCGCGACGTCCGGGCTAGCTAGTTCCGCGCGGGGCCGCTGTCAATGCTCTCAGGCCTGGCCGAGGCCGAGGGGATCGACCACCACGTCGGCGAGCCCGCGCTCCGCGAGCGCCGCGCGCAGGCCAGGCGTAAGGCCGGCCCCGCCGGTGAACAGGGCGAAGCTCTCCGGCTCCGCCGCACCACCCCTGCGCGGTCCCAGGAGGTCGCCCGCACGGCGCGCCACGGCGCCGGCCGGATCAAGCCAGGTGACGGACCACGGCGCCAGCGCCTCGAGGCGCGGCAGGAGCAGCGGATAATGGGTGCAGCCGAGGACGACGAGATCCGTCCGGCCGGTCTCGTCCGCCACGAAGCAGGGCGCGAGCTCGATCGCGAGCTCTTCGTCGGTCACCGGCTCCCCCGCGAGAGTCGCCTCCGCGAGCGCCGCGAGCCGCGACGAGCCGACCAGCGTCACCCGGCAGGCCCCGGCGTAAGCCTCGATGAGGTCCCGCGTATAGCCGCGTGCGATCGTGCCGGGCGTCGCCAGAACCGAGAAGCGGCCCGAGCGCGACAGGGCCGCCGCGGGCTTGATCGGCGGGACGGTCCCGACGATCGGCACGGGGCAGCGGGCCCGAACGCCCGTCAGCACGCCCGCGACGGTCGAGGCCGTGTTGCAGGCGATCACCACGATATCGGGGCGCACCCTCTCCACGAGCCGGTCGATGACCGTGCCGACCCGCGCGAGCAGCACGTCCTCGGCGAGCCGCCCATAGGGAAACGCGGCGTCGTCCGCCGCGTACACGATCCGGGCGTCCGGCCGCACCTTGCGGAGCTCCGCCAGGACCGACAGGCCGCCGAGCCCCGAGTCGAACAGGAGGATCGTCGGCTGGCGCACGAGGGCGCCGATCGGGTGGGAAGAGGTGCCAGCGAGGAGGTCGGCGCGCATCGAGAGCGGGGCGGCAACGGGAAGCTTCAACTTGCGCCGGCCCGCTTAACGCTTCCTTGTCGCGCCTTCAGTCGCCTCCGCCGGGATTGGCCGAGAAATGCGCCTCGAACTTGCCGGGCTTGCCGTCCCAATCCTTCGCGTCGGGCGGCGCCTCCTTCTTATGGGTGATGTTGGGCCAGCTGCGCGCGTAATCGGCGTTGAGCTTCAGCCAGCTCTCGAGGCTCGGCTCGGTGTCCGGCTTGATTGCCTCGGCCGGACATTCGGGCTCGCACACCCCGCAATCGATGCATTCGTCGGGGTGGATGACGAGCATATTCTCGCCTTCATAGAAGCAATCGACCGGGCAGACCTCGACGCAATCCATGTACTTGCACTTGATGCAGTTTTCAGTGACGACGTAGGTCATCGCGAGTTCGGTCCTGGAATGCGGAGGCGGCCGGGCGAGGCGGGCAAGAGAGCCCCGCGCTTAGCCCCCTGCCTCGGGCCTGACAAGCGCGGCACAGCCGCGCCGCCCCCGAGACGGGCGCGGAGCCGGGCGGGCGCGACCCGCCGATCTCACATGTGGATCGCGCGCTTCTCGACCGCGAGCGCCGCTTCCTTCACGGCCTCGGTCAGGGTCGGATGCGCGTGGCAGGTCCGGGCGATGTCCTCGGACGAGGCGTTAAACTCCATCGCGACCGCCGCCTCCGCGATCAGGTTGCCGGCGTCGACGCCCAGGATATGGACGCCGAGCACCCGGTCCGTCTCCGCGTCGGCCAGGATCTTCACGAAGCCGTCCGTCGTGTGATTGACCTTGGCCCGCCCGTTCGCCGTGAACGGGAACTTGCCGACATTGTACTTGGTGCCGGCCGCCTGCAGCTCCTCCTCGGAGGCGCCGACGGAGGCGACCTCCGGGAACGTGTAGACCACGCTCGGGATCACCCCGTAATTCACGTGGCCGGCGCGGCCCGCTAGGATCTCAGCGACCGCGACGCCCTCGTCCTCGGCCTTGTGGGCGAGCATGGGCCCGGCGATCACGTCGCCGATCGCGTAGATGCCCGGAACGTTCGTGGCGAAATGAGCGTCGACGGCCACCCGGCCGCGCTCGCCCAGGTTCACGCCGGCTTCAGCGAGCCCTAGCCCTTCCGTGAAGGGGATGCGGCCGGTCGCGACGAGCACGACGTCGGCCTCCAGGGTCTCGGGCGCGCCCTCCCCGCGGGACGGCTCCACCGTGACCTTGGCGAGCGGCCCGGACGTGTCGATCGCGGTCACCTTGGACGAGAGCCGGAAGGTGAAGCCCTGCTTTCCGAGGATGCGCTGAAACTGCTTGGCGACCTCGCCGTCCATCCCGGGCAGGATGCGGTCGAGGAACTCGACCACGACCACCTCGGCGCCGAGACGCCGCCAGACCGACCCGAGCTCAAGCCCGATGACGCCAGCCCCCACGATGAGCAGCTTGCCGGGCACGGCCGGAAGCGAGAGAGCGCCGGTCGAGGACACGACTTTCGTCTCGTCGATGGTGACGCCGCGCAGCGGCGCGACCTCCGAGCCCGTCGCGATGACGATGTTGCGCGTCTCCAGGAGCTGCCCCGTGCCGTACTCCGCGCGCACCTCGACCTGGCCGGGCGCCTTGATCGTGCCGATGCCCCGGAAGGTCTCGACCTTGTTCTTCTTCAGCAGAAACTCAACGCCTTTGACGTTGCCGTCGACCCCGCCGTCCTTGAAGGACATCATCTTGGACAGATCGAGCGTCGGCGCGCTCACCCCGATGCCGAGATCGGCGAAATGGTCGCGCGCCTCGGCGAACATCTCGGAGGCGTGAAGGAGCGCCTTCGACGGGATGCAGCCGATGTTGAGGCAGGTGCCGCCGAAGGTCGAGCGCTTCTCGACGACGGCCGTCTTGAGGCCGAGCTGGGCGGCCCTGATGGCGCACACGTAGCCGCCCGGGCCCGTGCCAATGACGATAAGGTCGTAGGACATGAGAAAACTCCCCTGTCATGCCCGGGCTCCTCCCGGGGATCCCGATCGGTCGAGCGATCCCGATCGAGATGGCCGGGTCCAGCCCGGCCATGACGCTCAGTGGTGATGGGACGAGACTACAGGTCCAGCACGAGCCTTGCCGGATCCTCGAGCGCCTCCTTCACGCGCACCAGGAAGGTCACGGCCTCCTTCCCGTCCACGATCCGGTGGTCGTAGGAGAGCGCCAGATACATCATCGGCCGCACCACGACCTCGCCGCCCCGGACGACGGGCCGGTCCTCGATGCGGTGCATGCCGAGGATGCCGGATTGCGGCGCGTTGAGGATCGGGGTCGACATCAGCGA
>JAFAPJ010000279.1 GCA_019247255.1 Methylobacteriaceae bacterium
GGGCCAAAGACTTGGTAGATCCGATCAGGCATCGATCTATAACCCCAAGATCGCCTTGGCGATGATCTGGCGCTGGATCTCGTTCGAGCCGCCGTAGATCGAGACCTTGCGCCAGTTGAAATAGGTCGGCGCGACGGTCGCGGCCCAGTCGGGGCCGATCGGCGGCTCGTTGCTGCCCGCCTCCCAGCGCTCGTCCTCGTGCTCCGGCACGTAGGGGAGGGCGTAGGGGCCGACCACGTCCATCAGGAGCTCCGTCGTCGCCTGCTGGATCTCGGAGCCCTTGATCTTCAGCACGGAGGAGGCCGGGTCGGGCTTGCCCTTCTCGCGGGTGCGCTCGGCGGCGACCACGCGCAGCTGGGTCATCTCGAGCGACTTCAGCTCGACCTCGACAGCTGCGAGCTTCTCGCGGAAGCGCGGGTTCTTGATCATCGGCTCCTCGCCGATCCGCTCGAGCGAGGCGAGCTCGCGGATGCGGCGCAGCCGCTCCTTCGAGACGCCGACGCGCGCGATGTTCGTGCGCTCGTTGCCGAGCAGGAACTTGGCGTAGTCCCAGCCCTTGTTTTCCTGGCCGACGAGGTTGTCGACCGGGACCCGCACGTCGTCGAACCAGACCTCGTTCACCTCGCGGCCGCCGTCGATGAGCTCGATCGGCCGGACCGTGACGCCTGGCGAAGTCATGTCGATGAGCAGGAACGAGATGCCTTCCTGCTTCTTGGCCGCGGGGTCCGTGCGGACGAGGCAGAAGATCCAGTCGGCATGCTGGGCGAGCGTCGTCCAGGTCTTCTGGCCGGTGACGACATAATGATCGCCGTCCCGGACCGCCCGGGTCTTGAGCGAGGCGAGGTCTGAGCCCGAGCCCGGCTCGGAGAAGCCCTGACACCACCAATCGTCGAGGTTGAGGATGCGGGGGAGGTAATGCCGCTTCTGCGCCTCCGAGCCAAAGGTGTAGATGACGGGCCCGACCATGTTGACCCCGAAGGCTAGCGGTGCCGGAGCCGGGAAAGCCTGCAGCTCTTCCAGGAAGATGTATTGCTGGACGGGGCTCCAGTCGCAGCCGCCGTATTCGACCGGCCAATGCGGGACCGCCCAGCCCTTGCGGTTCAGGATCCGGGTCCAGTCGACGAGGTCCTGTTTCGAGGCGTGGCGGCCGTCCACGAGCTTGCGGTGTACCTCCGGCGAGAGGTTCTCGCGGAAGAAGGTCCGGACCTCCTCGCGGAAGGCGTTCTCCTCGGGCGTGAAGCGCAGGTCCATGCAGAGGCCTTTCAGGTTAGCGTTGGGGCCGACCGTACAGGGTCATAGCGGGGCTTGTCCCGGCCATGACGGTGGAGGGGCTGAACGTCACGCCGCCTGCTCCCGCAGGCCGGCCTTGGCCCGCTCCTCGGCGCGCAGCTCGAGCTTCGAGAGCTTGCCGACCGCCGTACGAGGGAGGGCGGGGCGAAACTCGACCGCCTGCGGCATCTCGTGCCGGCCGAGACGGTCCTTCAGGAAGTCCTGCAGCGCCTCCAGCGTGAATGGCTCGGCCCCGGCGCGCAGCTTGACGAAGGCCTTGGCGCTCTCGCCGCGATACGGGTCGGGGATGCCGACGACCAGCACCTCCTCGACGGCGGGGTGCTCGTAGATCGCGCTCTCGATCATCGTCGGATAGACGTTGTAGCCGCCCGAGATGATCATGTCCTTCTTCCGGTCGACGATGAAGAAGTAGCCGTCCTCGTCCATGTAGCCGATGTCGCCGGTCAGGAACCATCCGTCCGCGAAGGCGGCCGCGGTCCCCTCCGGCCGGTTCCAGTAGCCGCGCGTGACGTTCGGGCCGCGGATGCGCAGCTCGCCGACCTCGCCGGGCGGGAGCCGCCGGTGCGGGTCGTCGAGGGCCGCGATATCCATCTCGATCCCGGGCAGCGGCAGGCCGATCGTCCCCGGCTTGCTAGCGCCCGTCCCGAGCCGGTTCGTGCCGGCGGGCGAAGTCTCCGTCATGCCCCAGCCGCCGACGAGCTTGTGCCCTGTAAGCCGCTCGAAGCGGTCCGCGACCTCGACCGGCAGGGGCGCGCCGCCCGAGCCGCAATAGACGAGAGAGGAGAAGTCGCGGCCCTCGAGCCCCGGCTGGGCCGAGAGCGCGATCCACATCGTTGGCACGCCTGGGAAATGCGTGGCGCGGCCGTCCTCGATGTCGCGCAAGGTCTGCTCCGGGTCGAAGCGCGTGCGGAGCAGGATCGTGACCCCGCGCTGAAGGCCGCGCAGGAGCACCGTCGTCAAGGCGTAGATGTGGAAGAACGGCAGCACGCCGATGATCCGGTCCCGGCCGGTCCGGTCATGCGGGACGGCGTTGAACCAGGCCTCGTACATCGAGACCGCGGCCGTCAGGTTCGCATGCGTCAGGATCGCGCCCTTCGGCATGCCGGTCGTGCCGCCGGTATATTGGAGAAGCGCGACGTCGTCCGGCTTCACGCGCGGCCAGTCGGGCGGAGGCACGGCGCCCGCCACGAAGGCCGACAGGGGCAGCATCCCGTCCCGCGCCGCGAAAGGCGGGGCAGGGCTGTCGCCCCAGCGCGCATCCTCGCCGACGAGCACGCGATCCACGAGACCCTGCGCGAGCAGCGGAGCCGTCCGGTCCGCCAGCCCGCCGAGGTCGGTCGTGACGATCGTCCGGGCGCCCGAATCCCCGAGCTTGTGGGCAAGCTCGCGCTCGGCGTCGAGCGGCGAGAGATGAACCGCTCGGGCGCCAGTCAAGGCGACCGCGAAGAACGCGATCGGGTGGTAGGGCGTGTTCGGCAGGTAGAGCGCGACCGCCGAGCCCGGCCCGATGCCGGCCGCGAGTAGCGCGGCGCCGAGCCGCTCGGCCTCGCGCCCGAGATCCGCGTAGCTGATCGCCTGCGACCTGAACTCGATCGCGGTCTCGGGCCCGAAGGCCGCGACCGCGTTCCGCAGGAGCTCGGGAAGGGTCGAGACCGCGATCGGCACGTCCCAGGCGAGACCAGGCGGGTAGCTCTTCTCCCAGGCGAAAGGTCGGCTCACCGGCCGGCCCGCATGCGGGCACGCATCGACGACGTCTCCTCCGATCGCCCGATCGTTGCGCGCCGGGCTCGCCCGCGTTGTCGATCGGCGGGCGCGACCCTGTCAATCGTCGCGGGATGCCGAGATGACGCGGAAGGCCGCCGGCTGGAGAGGACGGGACGGGCGGATCCGTAACGCGTCGCGCTCTATCGCGGGACGGTCGGAGAAAGCGCGTCCACCATGCCGGAGCCCTCGTCGACGAGCTGCCTGGCGCTGACCCACACGTCCCGGCCGACGATCTGCCGCCGCATGTCCCGGAGCCAGCGCGCGTTCACCCGCGGCCCGTCGAAGTCCCGCTCGAACAGGATGTCGGTGAAGGGGGCCGAGACGACCGTGCGAACAGGCCCGTCTGCCGCTCTGGCCACGCGGCCGCTCCCGGGCTCGGCCGGCAACCGCAGGCTCGCCTCGTGGAACATGAAGCGGGCTCCCGGATCGGCGGTGCGCTCGGTCCCGAGCAGGTATATCGCCACGCACATCGAGGCGCAGACGCCCCCGTTCTCGACCCTCGTATCGATGCGGCGCAGCCGGCCCGCGTCGCGCAGGGCGCGCATCACCTCGCGCCCTTCGTGGATCGAACCGCCCGGGGAATTGAGGCTGAGAACGATGGGGCGCGGGTCGTCCTTGCGGCTCAGGAGGGCGGCCGCGATCTCACGGCTCATGGGCTCCGCGATCGGCCCGCTCCAGGCCAAGACGACGCGCTCAGCCTTCGCCTGCACGGTCAGCTTCTGTGTCTTGAAGGTCTGGCCCGAGGACGGCGTCAGCTTCTGATAGGCGACCACCGCCGCGATGAGGCCGATGCTCAGGATCGCGAGCCGCATGGGTTCGTCTCCTCCGTTCGGGCGGCGTCAGCCGCGCTCGGCCGATGGCTGGCGGGGGGCGGCGGCCGCTCGCGCGGCCCGGGCCGCGAGCTCCTCGCAGCCTGCGAGCAGCGCGCGATGGGCGGACCCGTTCCTGAAGCGGCCGCGCAGAAGCCCGCTCGCGGTTGCGGCCAGCAGGGCGAGAAGCGCGCCCGCCATCGCCGCGAGGGTCAGGACGCGGTTCACGAGCTTGCCCTCGGCCGCGTAGGCGATCGTGACCGCCGAGGGGTCCGCCGTCGACCGGACCGGGACGAGCCTTTCGCCGCCCCCGCCGGAGAAGGCCATCATGAACGGGATCGCCAAGGCGGGCTTGCCAGGATCGGCCGCCGATTTGATCTGCGCCTGACAGGTCGTGACGACGAACTGGTAGCGGGTGCATTTCCCGTTCACGACCTGCAGATCGTAGGCCGGCTGCCACGTCTTCGCGTATCGGAGATCGCGGATCACGCCGCCCGCATGCGTCTGGACGAGCCACCACAGCGACCCGGCCGCGATCATGAGCGCGACGACGAGCGTCACGGGGCCGCGGCTCGCCCAGGCGGGAAGCTTGCCGGACGCCAGGACTTCGGCGGCGGCGCCGAGATCGGCCGGCTGCGCGGCGAACGTTTGCGGAGTCGAGCGCGGCGCGGCCTGGATACCCGCCATGCTCTGTCGCTTGCCGAACGCCGGCATCGGCTCACCTCGTCGATCGCCTCCCGGAGCTAGATCCCGGTCCTAAACCGTTCATTGAGCCGGAGGCCGAGCCTGGCCGCGTGGTTGACGCGGCCTGAAACGGGCGGACGTGTTTGTCTCGACCGCGTCTTTGCGGACGCACGGCGACCTGGCCGGCCGGGCGTCGCACCTTCGGCTCGGAGAGCTGGCCCGCGGCGCCGGACGTTGACGGCCGGCAGGTCGCGGTCGGATATGGCGGTCAAATCCACACGACCAAGATCCCGGGAGGCGCCCATGCGCGAAGCCGTTATCGTCTCGACCGCCCGCACGCCGATCGGCAAGGCCTATCGCGGCGCCTTCAACGACACGCAGGGCCAGGCGCTCGCCGGCCACGCGATCCGGGCGGCCGTGGAGCGGGCCGGGGTCGATCCGGCCGAGATCGGCGACGTCGTGATGGGCGCGGCGCTCCAGCAGGGCTCGACCGGCGGCAACGTCGCCCGCCAGAGCGCGCTCCGGGCCGGCCTGCCGGACACGGTCGCGGGCATGAGCCTCGACCGGCAATGCGCGTCGGGCCTGATGGCGATCGCGACCGCCGCCAAGCAGATCATGGTGGACGGGATCGACGTCGCGGTGGGCGGCGGGCTCGAGACGATCTCGCTCGTCCAGAACGAGCACCAGAACCGCTGGCGCGGGACCGATCCCTGGCTCGTCGAGCACGTGCCGCAGCTCTACATGACGATGCTGGAGACGGCCGAGATCGTAGGCGAGCGCTACGGCGTCTCGCGCGAGGCGCAGGACGAATACGCGCTGCAATCGCAGCGCCGCACCGCCGAGGCGCAGGACCAGGACCGCTTCAAGGACGAGATCGTCCCGATCACGACCCGGATGGCCGTGCAGGACAAGGCGACCGGCGCGATCTCGCACCGGGAGATCACCCTCGACAAGGACGAGGGCAACCGGCCGCAGACACGGCTCGAGGACCTCGCCAAGCTCCAGCCCGTCTTCAAGGACGGGCAGCAGGTCAAGGAGGGCCGGTGCATCACGGCCGGCAACGCCTCGCAGCTCTCGGACGGCGCCTCCGCTTGCGTGCTCATGGAGGCCAAGGAGGCCGAGCGCCGCGGGCTCGCGCCGCTCGGCGCCTATCGGGGCATGGCGGTGGCGGGCTGCAACCCGGACGAGATGGGCATCGGCCCGGTCTTCGCCGTGCCAAAGCTCCTCAAGCAGCATGGGCTCGGCGTCGACGACATCGACCTGTGGGAGCTGAACGAGGCCTTCGCCGTGCAGGTCCTCTATTGCCGCGACCGGCTCGGCATCCCGAACGACAAGCTGAACGTCTCGGGCGGCGCGATCTCGATCGGCCACCCCTACGGCATGTCGGGCGCCCGCATGACGGGGCATGTCCTGCTCGAGGGCAAGCGCCGGGGCGCGAGATACGGCGTCGTCACCATGTGCGTCGGGGGCGGCATGGGGGCGGCCGGATTGTTCGAGATCTTCTGAGGTCCGGCGG
>JAFAPJ010000296.1 GCA_019247255.1 Methylobacteriaceae bacterium
GAGGCGGTCGAGGCGCAGACCGCGACGGGGTTGTAGTCGGCATAGACGACGCGCGCGATGAAGCTGTAGCGCAGCTCGTAGCTGCCGGCCGCCATGTAGACCTTGGTCGAGATGGACGAGTTGCCCTTCTGGCCGTGGCCGTCGTCGCAATCGAGCTCGGCCGAGAAACTGCCGTCGGCGACCGTCGGCCGGATGATCCCGGCCGCGTCGACCTCCGCGCAATAGCCCATGACGTACCATTGGGCACCGTGATCGCCGGTGAAGGCGGGCGAGTTCGGGAAGGTGTTTTGCGGCGTCGTCCGGAAGGTCTGCGAGCCGTCGGGCGCCCAGGCGAACCAGCAGACGCCGGAGCAGGCGTTCACCTCGAAGCTCTCGCGCAGGACGTAGTTCGAGTTCCCGTCCGGCACGGTCTGGCTGATCGCGCCGGAATTGTCGTAGCAATGCGCGTTCGCGCCGACGCCCATCTGGTCGATGCGCGCGAGCTGCAGGAAGGTGGTCGGGACGCTGGCCGACAGGGACACGTCCGCCGGGCCGTTGACCGTGTAGGTGAAGGGGTTCGCGTTCGTCTGCGTGTAGCCAACCGCCTGGCTGGTCAGCGCGCGCGTAATGTAGTCGGACACCATCGACCGGTAGGTCGCGCCGCCGTTCGCGCCGCTATAGGAGGGCGCGATATACTGAATGACGCTGGGACGGCTCGCGTACTGGCAAGCAAGAGTTGCGACCTGCGACAGCTTCTGGCGGGCGAAATAGCTGCGGGCAAGGTCGACGCTGCCGCCGACCGTCAGCATGACGACCGTGATCGACAGCGCGAAAAGGATGGAGATCGATCCACCCTCATGGGCCAGCAGGCGGGTCGGCCGGCGGTTCATCAAGGCCTCGAGACGAAGAGCGACGGTTGGAAGCTCGGTGCAGCGGGAGCCTGCAGCGTCGGAGGGCCGTGTCACGTTTTCGTTAAGCGGCTGACACGATTGGCCTTGATGGTTCACGATCGGTTTGAGCGGTCGGGGCCTCCTGACGCGCGGCCGTCGTCGAGCCGGCGCTTGCCGATCGACCCGCAATCAGCTGTGTGCGACGGGCGGCCTCGATACCATGTTCGGGGAGCGGACCAGACCGAGAGCGGGACGTTCGCCCGCCCGACAAGCTGAAGGATCTCCCATCGCATGCGCACCCAGGTCGCCATCATCGGGGCCGGGCCGGCCGGCCTAATGCTCGGCCGGCTCCTCGATCGGATCGGCGTCGACAACGTGATCCTGGAGCGGAGGAGCGCCGATTACGTGCTCGGCCGCATCCGCGCGGGCGTCCTCGAGGACGGCACGGTCGAGCTCATGGAGATGGCCGGCGTCAATGGCCGCATGCATCAGGAAGGACTGCCCCATACGGGATGCGAGCTGTCCTTCGACGGCGACACGCTCCGGATCGATTTCGAGGCGCTGATCGGTCGTCGGGTGATGGTCTACGGCCAGACGGAGGTCACGCGGGACCTGATGGAAGCGCGTGCGCGCGACGGCGGGCCCGTGGTCTACGAGGCGCAGGATGTCGCACTCCACGACGTGCTCGGCGCGGCGCCCCGCGTGACATGGCGCGACGGGGGGATCGAAAGGAGCCTGAGCTGCGATTTCGTTGCGGGCTGCGACGGGTTTCACGGGGTCGCCCGCGCGACCATCCCGCCCGAGCGGCTGACCTTGTTCGAGCGCGTCTACCCGTTCGGCTGGCTCGGCGTGCTCGTGGACAAGCCGCCCGTCTCGGACGAGCTCATCTACGCCCATCACGAGCGCGGCTTCGCCCTCTGCTCCATGCGCTCGCCGAGCCGCAGCCGCTACTACGTCCAGTGCCGGACGGACGAGCGGGTCGAGGAATGGCCGGACGAGCGCTTCTATGGGGAGCTGCGCCGAAGGATCGATCCGGAGGTCGCCGAGAAGCTCCAGGAAGGTCCCTCGATCGAGAAGTCGATCGCGCCCCTGCGCTCCTTCGTGGCCGAGCCGATGCGCTACGGGCAGCTCTTCCTCGCGGGCGACGCGGCCCACATCGTGCCGCCGACGGGCGCCAAGGGCCTGAACCTCGCGATGAGCGACGTGCGCTGTCTGTTCGAGGCCTTCGCCGAGCATTACCGGGACGGCTCGCCGGCCGGCCTCGAGCGCTATTCCGAGCGCGTCCTGAACCGGATCTGGAAGGCCGAGCGCTTCTCCTGGTGGATGACGACGCTCCTCCACATCTTTCCGGACACCGATCGGTTCTCGCGGCGCATCCAGCGCGCCGAGTTCGATTTCCTGGCGGGCTCCCGGGCCGCGCAGGCGGCGCTCGCCGAGAACTATGTCGGCCTGCCGATCTGAGCGGCGGCAGCCCGGCTCAGAACAGGGACGAGAACAGCCAGTAGAGGCCGCCGGACAGGAGGATCGCCGCCGGCAGCGTGAGCACCCAGGCCATGAGCAGGTTGCGGATCGTCGCCATCTGCAAGCCTGACCCGTTCGCCGCCATCGTGCCGGCGACGCCGGACGAGAGGACGTGGGTGGTCGAGACAGGGAGCCCGTACATGTCGGCCGCCGCGATCGTCCCCATCGCGACGAGCTCGGCCGAGGCGCCCTGCCCGTAGGTGAGATGCGTCTTGCCGATCTTCTCGCCGACCGTGACGACGATCCGCTTCCAGCCCACCATCGTCCCGAGGCCGAGCGCGATCGCGACCACGACCATGACCCAGAGCGGGATAAACTTCGTGGCGGCGTCGAGCGAGCGCTTGTAGGCGTTGAGCTTGGCGACGTCTTCCGGCGGGAGATTGCTCTCCTTGTCCTTGGCGAGGAACCGGATCGCCTCCGAGACGAGGTACATGTCGTTGCGCGTGTTGCCGACGGCGGCGGCCGGAACCTGGGCGATGGTCCCGTACCGGGTGACCTGGTCGTTCACCTCGCGCACGAGCGCGGCGAGGGACGGATAGGTGCCGCCCTCGAGCTTGTGCTCGGCCACGTAGGCCGTGACCGCCGGCCGGGGATTGCCGATGACGCTGTAGCCGAAGGCCTGCTTCTCGATGACCTCGGCGGCGGCGGCCGAGCTCGTCCGGAAGGCCGCGATCTCGCTGTCCGGGAGCGCCCGGTTGAGCGCGTAGGCGGTGGGCACCGTGCCGATCAGGATCAGCATGATGAGTCCCATGCCCTTCTGGCCGTCATTCGACCCGTGCGCGAAGGACACCCCCGTGCAGGTGAAGATGAGGAGCCCGCGGATCCACCAGGGCGGCGGCTGCTGGCTCTTCGGCGCCTCGTAGAGCGACGGGTTGCGGACCAGGAACTTAAGGACGAGGAACAGGCCGGCCGCGCAGACGAAGCCGACGAGCGGCGAGAGCAGCAGCGCGTAGCCGATCTCGGTCGCCTTCGACCAGTCGACGCCTGACGTGCCCGAGCGCCCGCGCAAGAGCGCGTTCGCGACGCCGACGCCGATGATCGAGCCGATGAGCGTGTGGGACGAGGAGGCCGGCAACCCGAGCCACCAGGTCCCGAGGTTCCAGAGGATGGCCGCGATGAGGAGCGCGAACACCATGGCGAAGCCGGCCGAGGAGCCGACCTGCAGGATCAGCTCGACCGGCAGGAGGCTCACGATCCCGAAGGCGACCGCTCCGGACGACAGCAGCACGCCGAGAAAGTTGAAGAAGCCCGACCAGATCACGGCGAGCTGCGCCGGCATCGAATGCGTGTAGATCACGGTCGCGACGGCGTTCGCGGTGTCGTGGAAGCCGTTCACGAACTCGAAGCCGAGCGCGATCAGCAGGGCGACGAAGAGGAGAAGGTACGGAAGAAGCGTGGTCGGCCGGGCGCCCGCCTGGTCGACATCCGACAGGATGGACCAGCCGACATAAGCGACCGCGAGCGCGATCGCCGCGCCGAAGCCGAGGAGGAAGAGCCGGTGAGGCGGATGGTCGAGCCTCGGCCGCTCGGCGTCGGGCCGGACATGGTTCGCGTTCTCGGCACTGATCGCGGTCGCGCTCATGCGCTGCCCTCCTTGCTGGCTCCCTTCCTCGGCTGTTTTCGCGACGCGCGCGTGACCGCGCGCCCGTGATCAGCGCCGGCCGGGTGTCCGCTCGTCTCGCCGCCGCAGGCTCGCGAGGACCTGCGCGAAGGGCACGCCGTAGCGGCCCTCCGTGATCCGCCGCACCTGCGCGGCCGGGTACAGCCAGACATCGCCGCCCAGCGCCCGCCAGGCCTCGCAGAACACGAAATCCTGCGTCCAGCCGACGCCGCCCGCGGTGACGTCCCGGAAGAGCGCCGGGACCGGCGCACCGAAGGGGCCGCGGTAGCGCGGCGCCCGTGCCGCCAGCTCGGCGAGGCAGGCGCGCGCGACGAGCAGATATCCCGGCGCCAGCGCGTCGACGCGTCCGAAGCCGTTCTCCAGCGCGATCCGGCCGTCGATGAGCCGCACGGACCAATCCAGCGCGTGCGGCAAGGCGGATTCGGGCGCGCGTGTCGCGAGCCCCGCCCGAAGCCGCGCGAGGTCGACGGAGCGCAGCGCGTAAGCGGCGCCGACGACGGGCGCGTCGCGTGCGAGGAGACGTGCGCAGAGCGAACCGTCGAACGCCATGTCCGGATTGACGAGGAGCAGGTGGCTCGCCTCCGAACGCAGGAAGTCGGCCGCGAGCGCGTCGCGCTGCGCCGGAGCGTCCGGTCCGTCCGCCGTGCGATAGGTCACGTTGACGTCCCGACCGTGCAGGTCGGCGAGGGTGGCGGCGAGCGAGGCGACGTAATCCGACGCCATCACGGCGTTTACCGTCGGGGTCGCGATCCAGACGTGGCGGTCCCTCACGCGAGCGCCGCGGCCGGGTCGGGCCCGACCGCCGCGAGCAGCGCCGCGTAGGACGGCGCGGTGCGGTCCTCGCCGATGTGCCGCACGTCGGCGTCGAGGAAAGCCCAGACCTCGCCGCCGCTCTCGCGATAGCGGTGGCAGAAGGCGTAATCGACGTGGATGAGGGCCCCGTCCCGGACCGTCTCGCGGAAGAAGGTGAGCGGCGCGGCGGCCGGCGGACCCGGCAGACGCAAGACGTCAGGGCGTCCACGCATCAGTTCGAAGGCGGGCCGGGCGACGAGCAGGAACCCGCTCGGCACGGCCGCCACCTCGGCGAGCCCGCGTGCGACCGACAGCCCGGTCTCGAGCGGCTGCAGGTTCCAGTCGAGCGCGAGCGCGAGCGCGTCGTCGAAAGGGGCGTCGGCGAGGCGGCGTGTCAGGGCCGCAAGGTCGAGCCGGCGTTTGGCGTACGGGACGCCGATCACGGGCTTGTCGGCCGCGAGCAGCCGCTCCGCGAGGTCGGGCGGGAAGACGAGATCGCTGTCGAGGATGAGGAGATGCGTCGCGTCGGAGGCCAGGAAGGCGTGGGCCAGGAGGTTCAGCTGCAGCGCGTGGCTCTCGCCGTCGAGCGCCCGGAAGACCGTCGGGACGCCACGCCCCGCGAGGCGCAGAAGCATCGCAGCAAGGCTCTCGACGAAGCCCGTCATGGCGATCCCCTCCGCGGTCGGGGTCCCGATGAAGAGGCGGACCGGCGCGGTCATGCGGGCGAGCCGGGCGCGGCTCAGACGCACTGGAGGGGGAAACGGCTTCCGCCGGATCACACCAGGTAGAAGTCGGCGCTCACCAGAGCGGCTTTCGCGACGCTGAATAGCGTGAGGTCGGTCGT
>JAFAPJ010000514.1 GCA_019247255.1 Methylobacteriaceae bacterium
GCCGAGCGTGTCAGCAGGTCGCCGTCCGGCTCAACGCGCGGAGACGATCCCCGGGGCGCGACGAACCTTCACTCCCACTCGATCGTGCCCGGGGGCTTGGAGGTGACGTCGTAGGTGACGCGGTTGATGCCGCGGACCTCGTTCACGATGCGGTTCGCGACGCGGCCGAGAAACGCCATCTCGAAGGGGTAGAAGTCGGCCGTCATCCCGTCGAGCGAGGTGACGGCGCGGAGCGCGCAGACCTGGTCGTAGGTGCGCCCGTCCCCCATGACGCCGACGGTCCGCACGGGCAGGAGCACGGCGAAGGCCTGCCAGATCGCGTCGTAGAGCCCCGCCTTGCGGATCTCCTCGAGAAAGATCGTGTCCGCGCGCCGCAGGATGTCGAGCTTCTCGCGCGTGACCTCGCCGGGGATGCGGATCGCGAGGCCCGGCCCCGGGAAGGGATGGCGGCCGACGAAGGCCTGCGGCAGGCCGAGCTCGCGCCCGAGCGCCCGCACCTCGTCCTTGAACAGCTCGCGGAGCGGCTCGACGAGCCGCATGTTCATCCGCTCGGGCAATCCGCCGACATTGTGGTGGCTCTTGATCGTGACCGACGGACCGCCCGTGAAGGAGACGCTCTCGATGACGTCCGGGTAAAGCGTGCCCTGGGCCAGGAACTCGGCCCCGCCCACCTTGCCGGCCTCTTCCTCGAAGACCTCGACGAAATGCCGGCCGATCGTCTTGCGCTTCACCTCCGGCTCCGTGACCCCGGCGAGCGCGCCAAGGAAGCGCGCCTCGGCCCGCACATGGACGAGCGGGATGTTGTAATGGTCGCGGAACAGCCCCACGACCTCCTCGGCCTCGCCGGCCCGCAGCAAACCGTGGTCGACGAAGACGCAGATCAGCTGCTCGCCGATCGCCTCGTGGATCAGCACGGCCGCCACGGCCGAATCGACCCCGCCCGACAGCCCGCAGATCACGCGTCCGCGCCCGACCTGCGCCCGGATGCGGGCGATCGCCTCCTCACGGAAGGCCGCCATCGTCCAATCGCCGCGGCAGCCCGCGATGTCGCGCACGAAGTTCCGGATGAGGAGCGCGCCCTGCGGCGTATGCGCGACCTCCGGGTGGAACTGCACGGCATAGAAGCGGCGGCCTTCGTCGGCCACGACCGCGAAGGGCGCGTTCTCCGAATAGGCGAGCGGCTCGAAGCCGTCCGGCAGCTTCGTGACGCGGTCCCCGTGGCTCATCCAGACGGGGTAGCGCTGGCCGACATGCCAGACCCCGCGGAAGAGCGGGCTGTCCGCCATGATCTCGATCTCGGCGCGGCCGAACTCGGCATGGTGCCCGCCCTCGACCTCGCCGCCGAGCTGCGCCGCCATCGCCTGCTGGCCGTAGCAGATGCCGAAGACCGGGATGTCGGCGCAGAAGATGTCCTGGGGCGCGCGGGGGCTCGCCTCCACGGTGACCGATTCGGGCCCGCCCGACAGGATGACGCCGCGCGGCCGCAGGGTCCTGAAGGCTTCCTCGGCCTTCTGGAAGGGCACGATCTCGCAGAAGACGCCCTCCTCGCGCACCCGCCGGGCGATGAGCTGCGTCACCTGGCTCCCGAAATCGACGATGAGGATGGTGTCGTGCTGGGGCGCGGCCGTCATGGTTTCGGTTGCTCGCAAGGGGAGGTTACGGTGGTCACGAGCCGCGCCGGATGAGCGCGACGTAGAACCCGTCGGTGCCGGTCCGCAACGGGGTCATCTGGAGGCCGTGGACGGTCGGGCGGACCGCCGGGCCGAGCCGATCGAGCCCGGCCGCGGCCAGCATCTCCGCGACGGGCTGGACCGCGAGGCTCGGGTGCCGCTCGAGGAGGCCTGAGACCGCCTCGTCGTTCTCCTCGGGAAGGAGCGAGCAGGTCACGTAGGCGATCCGGCCGCCCGGCCGGACGAGGCGGGCCGCGCGGTCGAGCACCGTCTCCTGGTCGCGCCGGCGCGCCGCGAGGCTCCCGGGGCGCACGCGCCATTTCGCGTCGGGGTTCCGCCGCCAGGTGCCGCTGCCCGTGCAGGGTGCGTCGACGAGGACGAGGTCGGCCGTCCCGTCGAGATCGGCCAGGACATCCTCCCGTCCGTGGGGCCGCCTCACTTCGGCGAACCCGGCGCCCGCCCGGGCGAGCCGCGCATGGATCGGCGCGAGCCGGCGCTGGTCGAGGTCGGTCGCTACGAGTCGCCCCTGGCCCGCCATGGTCGCGGCGAGCGCGAGCGTCTTGCCGCCGCCGCCCGCGCAGAGGTCGATCGCGGTCTCGCCGGGGCGTGCGGCGGCCAGCAAAGCCGCGAGCTGCGAGCCCTCGTCCTGGATCTCGACGAGACCGTCCAGGAAGGCGGGTTCGGACTGGATATGCGGACCGCGGCCGTCCTCGCCCGGCGTGACGCGCAGGCCCCAGGGCGACCACGGCGTCTCGGCGGGTCCGAGATGGGCGAGCGCGGCCGCAAGCTCCTCGCGGGTGGTCTTGAGCGCGTTCGCGCGCAGGTCGAGCGGAGCCCGCTCCGTCATCGCGGCGAGCTCGGCGACGGTGTCCTCGCCGAAAGCGCGCTCGAGCGAAGGCCAGAGCCAGTCGGGCGCATCCGCCGCGACCGGACCCGGAGCATGCGAAAGGTCGGCCGCGGCGAGGCGCGTCGTTTCCTCTGCCGAGAGCGGGGCGGGCGCGAAGCGCTCGCCGGAGAACAGCTGTCCGATCTCCGCTAACGTTCGTCCGCGGAGCCGGAACGCCCCGGCGAGGATCGCGCGCGGGGTGCCCTCTCCCATGACGTAGGACGCGGAGGCGCGCCGGCGCAGCGCGTCGTAGACGAGGCTCGCGACCGCGGCCCGGTCCTTGGCGCCCGCGTAGCGGCGCGCGAGGCTCCAATCCTTCAGCGCGTCGGGCGCCGGGCGGCGCCGCGCTTCGATATCGGCCAGCACCTCGATCGCGGCGGCGGCGCGGGCCGCGGGAGTCATCGAAAGGGCACACCCGCGACAAACCGGCTGGTCGCCGCGCGAGCGACACGGTTCGGTCGCGATTGGCCGAGAGCTAGACCGCGCGCATCCGGCGCATCACACCTTCGGAGAAGACCAAGAATGCCGTCCCTCATTCGGCTGTCCGTCGCGGCCGCGCTGGCCGCGCTCCTCGCCGCCTGCGCGACGACCCCGCCCCCGCCGCCCGACCTGCCGCCGCCGGGCAAGCGTCCGCTCGACGCGAAGACGCAGCTCGAGACCGGCCGCCGGTACTGAGCCTGCGGCCGCCCGCCGCGTTCCGGTGGGCGGCCGTTCACGGCAGGGCCGGCGCCAGGAGGATGCGGCCCATGAAGATGAGCCACATCGCGAGAAGCACGACCACCCCGGCGAGATAGGCGCGAAAGCGGTTCGGGACGTGATTCGTCGTGACGTAGATCGCGGCGTGGAGGATGCGGGTCGCGACGAAGACCCAGCTCAAGGCAACGAAGAGGAGGTCCGCCTTCCGGGTCAGGATGGCGAAAGCCACGAGCGCGTGGAAGAGAACCGGCACCTCGAATTGGTTCGTGAAGGCGTTGGCGGCCCATTGAGCCGGAGCCGGCCAGCCGCGTTCGCCCGCCGACACCTCGCGCGGCCGCACCTCCCCGGCCCGGATCGCGGCGAAGCGCCGCTGCCCGGTGAGGAACAGGAGCCCGAAGCTGAGCAGGACCTGCACGAAGACGGGCAGGAGGATGGACGGCATGGTCATGATCGGCGGCGATGCATCACGGCGCATTCGATCACGGCTGTCGAGCGTCCTTGACTTTCGGGCTGAACGTCGATCGCCACGAGGCGGGCTGCCCGGACAGATCGACGGCTTCCGCGCTCTTTGGCTCCGCGTCCCTCGCCTTCACTCTCATGACGACCTCCGCTTGTCTCCGCCACGAGCGCAGGCTGCCCAACCGCTTGCCTCGAGCCGATGGCGAGAACCTCCGGCCTGCAACCGGCGAGCGCTCACGTCCGCCCGGGATAATTGGGGCTTTCCCGCGTGATCGTCACGTCATGGACGTGGCTCTCGCGCAGGCCCGCATTGGTGATGCGGATGAACTGCGCCTTCTCGCGGAAGGCGGCGAGGTCGGCCGCGCCGACATAGCCCATCGCGGCCCGCAGCCCGCCCGCGAGCTGGTGCAGGACCGTCGCGACGGGCCCCTTATAGGCGACCTGCCCCTCGACGCCCTCCGGCACGAGCTTCAGGCTGTCGCGCACCTCGGCCTGGAAGTAGCGATCGGCCGAGCCGCGCGCCATGGCGCCGACCGAGCCCATCCCGCGATAGGATTTGTAGGAGCGGCCCTGGTACAGGTAGGTCTCGCCCGGCGCCTCCTCGGTTCCGGCCAGGAGCGAGCCCATCATGGCCACGGAGGCGCCGGCCGCGAGCGCCTTCGCGAGGTCGCCCGAATACTTGATGCCGCCGTCCGCGATGACCGGGGTGCCGGTTTCCTCCGCGGCCTCGACGGCTTCCATGATGGCGGTGAGCTGCGGCACGCCGACCCCGGCGACGATCCGGGTCGTGCAGATCGAGCCCGGCCCGATGCCGATCTTGACGCCGTCGGCGCCGGCGCCGATCAGCGCCCGCGTCGATCAGCGCGCGCGTGCCGTCGTAGGTCGCGACGTTGCCCGCGATGATCTGCACCGCGTTCGAGAGCTGCTTCACCCGCCACACGCTCTCGAGCACCCGGTCGGAGTGTCCGTGCGCGGTGTC
>JAFAPJ010000550.1 GCA_019247255.1 Methylobacteriaceae bacterium
ACGATCCGGGCCACGACATCCGTCGGGCCGCCGGCGGCGAACGGCACAACCATGGTGATCGGGCGCTGCGGCCAGGTCGTCTGCGCGACGGCGCCGGTCGCGGCGAGCGTGAGGGCCGCGGCGGCCGCGGCGAGAACTGCCTTCATCTTCGCTCCCCCCTTTTGTTGTGTTCGGCCATCTCGTGGCGCGGAAGCGAGGAGACAAGGTCCGGGTTCGGCCCCCCAGGTCAGCCTTTGGGCGAACCTATTCGGTGAAGACCTCGTCCCGGCCCTTCCGCACGGTCGGCAGGAGGGCGACCGCGAGGAGGACCGCCGCGACGAGGAGGAGTCCGGCGCTGATCGGACGCTCGACGAAGGTCGTCATCTCGCCGCGCGAGATGATGAGCGCGCGGCGCAGGTTCTCCTCCATGAGCTTGCCGAGCACGAAGCCGAGGAGGAGCGGCGCCGGCTCGAAGCCGCACTTGACCAGCGCGTAGCCGGCAAGCCCGAAGAGGGCGATGAACATGACGTCGGTCGGCAGCGAGTTGATCGAATAGATCCCGACCGAGCAGAACAGGAGGATGGCCGGGAACATCAATCGGTAGGGCACCTTCAGGAGCCGGACCCACAGCCCGATCAGCGGCAGGTTGATGATGAGAAGCATCAGGTTCCCGATCCACATCGAGGCGATCATGCCCCAGAACAGGTTCGGGTTCTTGGTCATCACCTGCGGGCCCGGGATGATGCCGTGGATGGTCATCGCACCGACCATGAGCGCCATGACGGCGTTCGGCGGGATCCCGAGCGTGAGAAGCGGGATGAAGGAGGTCTGGGCCCCCGCGTTGTTCGCGCTCTCGGGACCCGCCACGCCTTCGATCGCCCCCTGTCCGAAGCGGCGCGGGTCACGCGCGATGCGCTTCTCGATCGTGTAGGAGGCGAACGGGCCGAGCACGGCGCCGTTGCCGGGCAGGATGCCGAGCAGGCCGCCGATCGCCGTCCCGCGCAGGATCGCGCCGCCCGATTGCCGGAAGTCCTCGCGGTTCGGCAGGAGGCGGCCGATCGCCTGGCGGACGACATCCCGGCTCTCCGTCTCGTCGAGGTTGCGCAGGATCTCGGCGACGCCGAACAGGCCCATCGCGAGCACCGCGAAGTCGATCCCGTCCGACAGGAACGAGAGTCCGAAGGTCATGCGCTCCTGACCGGTCTCGAGGTCGGTCCCGACGCTGGAGAGCAGGATGCCGACGAGGATCATGGCGATCGCCCGCAGGCTCGAGCCGCGGGCGAGCACGACCGCGAAGACGAGGCCCATGACCATCAGGGCGAAATACTCGGCCGGGCCGAACTTCAGGGCGAGCGCGGCGAGGGGCGCGCCGAGCGCGGCGATCAGCACGGTCGCGACGCTGCCGGCGAAGAACGAGCCGATCGCCGCGATGCCGAGCGCGATCCCGGCCCGGCCCTGCTTCGCCATCGCGTGGCCGTCGAGCGTCGTGACGACCGAGGTCGCCTCGCCCGGAATGTTGACGAGGATCGCGGTCGTCGAGCCGCCGTATTGCGCGCCGTAATAGATGCCGGCCAGCATGATGAGCGCGCCGACCGGGTCGAGCCCGAAGGTGATGGGCAGGAGGATCGCGATCGTGGCGATCGGCCCGACGCCCGGCAGGACGCCGATCAGCGTCCCGACGAGGCAGCCGAGGAAGCAGAGCGCGAGGTTCTGAAAGGACAGCGCGACCGAGAATCCGAGCTGCAGGTTCGTCAGGACCTCGCTCATCGGACCTGACCCGAATGGGCCGCGACCGCGCCGGGCGCCTCCGCGACCCCGCCACGCGACCCGAGCAGGAAGGTCGCGAGCGCCAGGCCGACCTGGACCGCCGCGATGACCCGTAATCGCCCGCGTTGCGACCAGCCTTCGGGAAAAAGATCGGCGAGCGATTGCGGGAAAAGCGGGATCGGCAGGTTGAGAAGGTCGCCGAAGAGCACCATGGACCCCGCCGTGAGCGCGAGGCCGAGGATCAGGAGCTCGCGCAGCCGCGCCTCCGGCGTCGCATAGCCGGCGATCAGGACCGAGAGCGGGCCCGCGAACGCGAGCCCGAGGCCCGGCGAGCTGATCGCGCCAAGCGGGGTC
>JAFAPJ010000314.1 GCA_019247255.1 Methylobacteriaceae bacterium
TGATGCTTCTCTCCGTCGCGCTCCTCACGGGGCTCGACGCGATCCTGAAGGCCCTGTCGGCCCGGCACGACGTGCTCTTTCTCGCCTGGGGCCGCAATCTCGGCCAGGCAACCTATCTGCTGCTCCTGCTGCCCTGGATCGGGCCGAAGCGGATGTTCCGGACCAGCCGGCCCTGGCTCCACGCCGCCCGCGGCCTCTTCCTTCTCCTCGTCACGGTCGCGATCGTCTTCTCGCTGAACCACCTCACGATGGCGCAGACCTACTCGGTCACGTTCACGACGCCGCTGCTCGCCACCGCGCTCGCCGCCCTGTTCCTCGGTGAGCGCGTCACGCCGACGCGCGCGCTCCTCATCCTGGGCGGCTTCGTCGGGGTCGTCGTCTCGCTCGGACCCGATCTCGCCCGCGCGGGGCTCGCGGTCCTGTTTCCGCTCGGCATGGCGGCCGCGAACGCCTGCTTTCACGTGCTCACCCGCTATGCCGGCCGGCAGGGCGAGGACGCTTACGCGCTCCTCTTCTCGATGGCGCTCGCGGCCGCTCTCATCGCGACGCCGACCCTGCCCTGGACGGCGAACGCCATGTCGGGCGCCGACCTGGCGCTCCTCGCGGTCGGAGCGCTGCTCGGCACGGTCGCGCATCTCGCGATGATCGGCGCGTTTCGGCTCGCCCCGACCGTGATCGTCTCGCCCATGATGTACGCGCAGGTCATCGTGGCGGCGGCGATCGGGTATCTCGCCTTCGGCGAGGTCCCGGGCCCGACGACCTATCTCGGCGCCGCGATCGTGGCGCTGTCGGGCTACCTCCTGCTGCGCACGGCGGAGCCGCCCGCGGCGCTGCCCGAGGCCGGGATGAACGCCGCCCAGCGGTGAAGCGCGCCTCGCGCGCCTTGAAGGCGCTGCGCCCTCCGCCTAACTCGCGAGGTCCGGCTTCGGCGCGACCCGCCCGCCCCCCGCTCCTGCCCGTATAAGAGCCATGCGCGCCTTCCTGGATTTCGAGAAACCCGTCGCCGAGCTCGAGGCGAAGGTCGAGGAGCTGCGCGCCATGACGGCCGGGCCGAACGCGGTCGGCATCCGGGACGACGTCGCGCGGCTCGAGGCGAAGGCCTTCGAGGCGCTGCGCGACCTCTATGCGGGCCTGACGCCCTGGCAGAAGACGCTCGTCGCACGCCACCCCGAACGCCCACGCTTCGCGGCGTATTGCGCGGGACTGGTCGAGGATTTCACGCCGCTCGCGGGCGACCGCAAGTTCGCCGAGGACGAAGCGATCGTGGGCGGGTTCGGGCGCTTTCGGGGCGAGCCCGTCTGCATCATCGGCCAGGAGAAGGGCCACTCGACCGAGACCCGCATCCGGCACAATTTCGGCATGGCGCGGCCCGAGGGCTACCGAAAGGCCGCCCGGTTGATGGAGCTCGCGGACCGCTTCGGGCTGCCCGTTCTCTCCTTCGTCGACACCGCCGGGGCCTATCCCGGGATCGATGCCGAGGAGCGCGGCCAGGCCGAGGCCATCGCGCGCTCGACGGAAGCGTGCCTGGCGCTCGGCTCCCCGAACGTCGCGCTCGTCATCGGCGAGGGAGGCTCCGGAGGCGCCATCGCGCTCGCCACCGCGAACCGCGTGCTCATGCACGAGCATGCGGTCTACAGCGTGATCTCGCCCGAGGGCGCGGCTTCCATTCTCTGGCGCGATCCGACCCGGGCGCAGGAGGCCGCGACCGCCATGAAGATCACGGCGCAGGATCTCCTGCGCTACGGGATCGTCGACACGATCGTGCCAGAGCCGACGGGCGGGGCGCATCGCGAGCCCGAAGCCGCCATCGCGGCCGCCGGCGAGGCGATCGGGGCGGCGTTGCGCGACCTCGCGCCGCTCGGTCCCGACGAGATCCGGGCGCAGCGCGCCGCCAAGTTCGAGGCGATCGGCCGCGGGCTGTCGTGAGAGTTCGGTCGGCGCTCGGTCAGGCTGCCCGCCTGACGTCGATCTCGAGGGTACGACCAAGCGCCGCGAACGCCGCTTCGAGGTTTTCCAAAGCGGATCGATGATCCAGCTCGATCAGGCGGTCGATCGACTCCGGCCGGGTGCCTAGGCGGGCTGCGAGATCGGCTCGCGTCAATCCGGCGGAGCGGAGAGCCAAGTATAGCTCGACCTTGAGCGCGGTGCGCAGCGGTAAGCGGACGATATCATCGGCAAGGTCCGACGCGGGAATATCGCCATCATCGTTCATGATGCTCGCCAGCGCGATTTCGATCGCATCGACCGCATTCCGCCGGGCCGCAGTCTCGTCATCGCCGAAGGTGATCACCATCGGCAGAGCTGGGCAACGCACGAGAAAAGTGCCGTTATCGTCGGGCTCGAGCGTGATCCGATAGGCGAGCATCACTTCAATCCCAGCTGCTTCTTGATCGCGTTGACGAGGCCGGTTCCCAGCTCCTTACGTCCACCATGCATGGGCAGCTCAGCCTTCCGGTCGCCGCGCCTGACCACGATATGGCCCGAGCCTGACCTTTTCGTCTCAAAGGTGCAGCCTTGCATCGCGAGCCAGCGCTTGAGCTCCTGCGCGTTCATCGTTCGAGCCCGAAAATAGTATGCCTCAGCTGATCGGGCTATTCCCCGCCTCGATGGCGTCGGCCAACGCGACCGTGCGGGCCGCCATCTCGGCGTGAAGCCGCTCGACCATGCGGCCGTCGAGCGAGATGACGCCGCGATCCGCATTCTCGGGCCGTGCGAAGGCGGCGAGGATCTTTCGGGCCGTTTCGACCTCGGCCGGCGTCGGCGCGAAGACCTCGTTCGCGGAGGCGACCTGGTTCGGGTGGATCAGCGTCTTGCCGTCGAAGCCGAGGTCGCGGCCCTGCTCGCATTCGGCCCTGAACCCGTCCGCGTCGGAAAGGTCGTTGTAGACTCCGTCGAGCACGTCGAGCCCGTGGGCCCGCGCGGCCGCGACCGCCCCGGCGAGCCAGGGCAGCATGGTCCAGCGGCCGGGGACGAGCCGGGCGCGCGTCTCCTTGGCGAGGTCGTTCGTCCCCAGGACGAAGCAGGCGAGCCGCGAGGTCTCGAGGCGGGCGGCGGCCGCGATCGCCTCGACCCGGAGGATGGCGAGGGGCGTCTCGATCATGGCCCAGAGCCGCGTCGCGTCGGGCGCGCGCTCGGCCGAGAGCGCGAGGGCCGCGGTCGCGAGCACGTCGGGGTCCGACACCTTGGAGATGAGCACCGCGTCCGGCGCCGCCCCGGCGGCCGCCAGGAGGTCGTCGTGACCCCAGGGCGTGTCGAGCGCGTTCGTGCGGATGACGATCTCGCGCGCGCCGAAGCCGCCGGCCCGCACGGCCTGGCAGACGGCCTCGCGCGCCGCCTCCTTGGCGTCCGGCGCGACGGAATCCTCGAGGTCGAGGATGACGCAATCCACCGGCAGAGACCGGGCCTTCTCGATCGCGCGCGCGTTCGAGCCAGGCATGTAGAGGACGCTGCGGCGGGGGCGGATGGCGGTCACGGGCAAAGTTCCTGGCGGGTGCTCGCCGTCCGGCTAGCGACGCCGCCGACCGATGTCGACCTGAGGGGCGTACCTCAGGCGGCCACCGGCCGACGGTCGAGCGCGGAGCGATAGGAGATCGCCTCGGCGAGATGGACGCGGCGCACCCTGGCCTCGCCGTCGAGGTCGGCCAGCGTGCGGGCGACCTTGAGCACGCGGTGGTAGCCGCGGGCCGAGAGCCGGAGGGCCTCCGCGGCATCCCGCAGGAGCTTCTGCCCCTCGGGATCGGGCGCCGCGACCTCCTCGAGAACCGCCGAAGGGCAAGCC
>JAFAPJ010000386.1 GCA_019247255.1 Methylobacteriaceae bacterium
TCGCGAACGCGGACTTCCTCCGCGTCGTCGGCAAGGACGGCGACGGGACGGTCCTGCCGGCGGGCCCGGTCCTGGTCGCCGCGCAGCTTCCGGCCGCGAACCCGGTCAAGGCGGCGGGGCTCGACTACATCAAGCGCTACGAGACGATGTTCGGGCCAGGCTCCGTATCGACCTTCGGGGCGCATGCGAACGACGCCTTCGCGATCCTGCAGGCCGCGATCCCGACGGCCGCGAAGGCCGGCAAGCCCGGCACGCCCGAGTTCCGGGCGGCTTTGCGCGACGCGCTCGAGAGCCTGAAGGACGTCGTCTACACCCAGGGCGTCGTCACGATGACGAAGGACGATCACGTGGGCCAGGACAAGCGCGCCCGGGTGATGGTCACGATCGAGAACGGCGCCTGGAAGCTGCTCGGCGAGGGCGCGACGCAATAACCTCGGCCGCATCGAAGTCGCGGGTGATGACAGGACCCGGCGGCGAGCCCATATCGGGGCTCGTCAGCCGGAGTTCCTGACCCATGTTCCTCTTCCGCAAGTCGGTCGAGATGCCCAAGCCCGGGCAAGCGCTCCCGGGCCGGGCCGAGGCGATGCCGACCGCCGAGACGCATTTCGTCAACGGTCGCGCCCTGCAGGGCCCCTACCCGGCCGGGATGCGGACGGCCGTGTTCGGCATGGGCTGCTTCTGGGGCGTCGAGCGCATGTTCTGGCAGCTGCCGGGCGTCTACGTGACCGCCGTGGGCTACGCGGCCGGCACGACGCCGAACCCGACCTACCGCGAGGTCTGCACCGGACAGACGGGGCATAACGAGGTCGTGCTCGTGGTCTACGATCCGGCCGTGACCTCCTACGGCGAGCTCCTGAAGACCTTCTGGGAGGGACATGACCCCACCCAGGGCATGCGGCAGGGCAACGACGTCGGCACGCAGTACCGCTCGGGCATCTACGTGACGACCGACGAGGAGCGCCGCGAGGCCGAGGCCAGCAAGGCCGCCTACCAGGAGGCCCTGCGCGGGCGCGGCTACGGCGCCATCACGACGGAGATCGTCGAGGCCGGACCGTTCTACTTCGCCGAGGACTACCACCAGCAATATCTCGCCAAGAACCCGGGCGGTTATTGCGGGGTCGGCGGGACGGGCGTGTCCTGCCCGGTCGGGATCGGCGTCGCGGCCTGACCTCGCCCATGGCCGCATCGACCGAGAGGCGGCAGGCGCGGGTCGAGCGGGCCGTCGAGACCTTCATCTTCGGGAGCCGGTGGCTGCTGGCTCCCTTCTATTGCGGGCTCGTGGTCGCGCTCGTTGTCCTGCTCGGCAAGGCCGCCCAGGAGCTGTTCCACTTCGTCACGCACGCCTTCTCGGCGAGCGAGGCGGAGGTGATCCTCGGCGTCCTGACCCTCGTGGATCTGACCTTCACGGGATCGCTCCTCGTGATCGTGATCTTCTCGGGCTACGAGAACTTCGTCTCCAAGATCGACGTCGAGGCGCACGAGGATTGGCCCGAATGGATGGCCAAGATCGACTTCACGGGCCTCAAGCTCAAGCTCATGTCGTCGATCGTCGCGATCTCGGCCATCCAGCTTCTGAAGATCTTCATGGATCTGAAGAACACCGGCGATCGCGAGATCGCCTGGTATGTCGGCCTCCACCTCGTGTTCGTGATCTCGGGGCTGATCTTCGCGCTGACCGACCGGGTCGGCGAGGGCGCGAAGGGTCACGATCCGCGTCCGCACCCGTGAGCCGCCGGGCTCGTTAACGCCCCTTTAACCAGCGGGCTGGCTTTTGCCTCGGGATCGGCAGGAGGCGAGATGCGTCGCGACGCTCATGGGCCGGAGGCGCTCCTCTGGCGGCTGGACCGGGCCGAACGGCACGTCCGCCTCGTTCCGCGGCTGCCCGAGTCACCGGGCCCCCTCCAGAACGCGGCGCTCGAGGCCGTTCATCGCGCGTCGCTCACCATGGAAGAGCGCCGCGACCAGCTCACGGAGGTCGAGCGCCGGGCCCGTGACGCGGAGGAGACGGTCGCCTCCCTCCGTCGGCGGCTGGCCGAGAAGGAATCGGCCCTCACGCGCACCCGCGAGGCGCTGAGGGCCGCCGAGATCCGGGCCGACAAGGCGGAGGACGACCTCGCCCGCCTCTACGGCCTCATCCAGCGGCATCTGTCGGTCTGAGGCGCGCTCAGGGCGCCGCGACGATCCGGCGGCATTCGGCCGGCAGCGCCGCGAGCGTCATCGGCGGCCGCGGGCGGCCCGGCCGGGGATGCAGCATCGCGGGCGTGAACCAGCGCTCGAGCTCGGCCCCGCAGCCGTCGCCCGCGGGCGGCGGATCCTGATCCTCGCAGGGCTGGCCGGTCGCCTCGCAGGAGAGGCGGATGTGGAAATGGTAATTGTGCCCCCACATCGGCCGCACCTTCTCAAGCCAGCCACGCTCCGCGCCGGCGTCGCGGCAGAGCGCTTTCTTGATGGCCGGATTGACGAAGATGCGGGCGACCTCGCGCTCGCGCGACGCGGCGCGGATGAGCGCGAGATGGGCCGGGCCGTACCGCGCGGGATCGACGTCGAGCCGGTCCGACCGGACGAGGTCCGTCGCCGACAGCTCCTCGCGCTCCGCGCGGCTGAGCCGGCGGTCAGGCATCGGGGTCAGCCACACATCCGCGTCGAGCCCGATCTGGTGGGAGGCGTGGCCCGTGATCATCGGGCCGCCGCGCGGCTGCGCGATGTCGCCGACGAGGAGCCCCGGCCAGCCGTTGATGCCCGGCACGCGCGCGGACAGGCGCTCCAGGAACGCGATCAGGGCCGGGTGCCCCCAGTTCCGGTTGCGCGAGAGCCGCATCACCTGCCAGGTCTGGCCGTCGACCGGCAGCGCGGTCGCGCCCGACAGGCAGCCCTTCGCGTACGAGCCGATGGCGCGCGCGCCGAGATCGGCAGGGGCCCGCGCGCGGCCGAAGAGCTCCTTCGCGGGCGTCGCCGGATCGGTCGGGTTGGCGAGCGGCGGGAGAGGCTTCGGGTCGAGCGTCCCACGATCCTGGGCGGCGGCGGCGAGAGGCGCCGCGACGAGGAGAGCGGACAGGACGGCGAGGACGGGGCGCATCGGCATGCGACCAGCCTAGCCGCGGCCCGCGGGGCCGGGAATGGCGGCGAGCGGACGCGGCGCCGGGGCGCGGTCCTCCGTCTTGCGCGGCGCGGCCGGGCTCGGCACATATCGGGCGTGAAGCGGGAGGGTTCCGGCGCCCCGATGACGATGCTGACCTCGCCGACGCCGCAGCAGGCGCGGGCCATCGCGGAGCTCAACGATCGCTCGCGCGAGATCTTCCGGCAAATCGTCGAGAGCTATCTCGCAACCGGCGAGCCGCTCGGCTCACGCAACCTGTCGCGACTGATCCATACGCCGCTGTCGGCCGCCTCGGTGCGCAACGTGATGGC
>JAFAPJ010000394.1 GCA_019247255.1 Methylobacteriaceae bacterium
CGAAATAAGCTCGGCGAGAGCGTCTATAGTTGAGGGTGAAAGCTGAATGAGTCGCACCAAGCGCGAGCTTACCTCAAAACGCGCCCAAGCGGCATCGGAAAGGCGGAAGGCGCTGTCCAACGCTGGCATCGCGGCTACGCGCGTGAAAGGTCCGGAAGGATTACGGCTTAGAAGTAAGCGTGCGGGCGCTTGAAGAGGGCAAAAAAGCGGACAGTATCCGCAACTTGTCGCAATCAGCTCCTCGGCGAGGTCAAGTCCTCCAACGCGTCGACCAGCCGAACCCAAACGGCCCCGCCGCAAGCTCGGCGCATCCGCTACACGTTCGCCGGCTCCCGCCGGAAGGCGCGGGTGACGGCGCGCGGGCGCTTCGTGGAGAACTGGGCGCGCTCGGCCGCGACGAAGAACAGGGCGAGGACCGCGAGCGCGCCCGGCCACCAGGCCTGGCCGATGCCGAGCCCGGTCGCCGCGAGCGCGAACGCGGCCGCCACGGCCCCGGTGAGGCCGGGTCGCAGCCGCCCGTAATTGCCCTCCGGCCGGCCCGCGAGGCCGATCGTCAGGGCCGAGGCCGCGGCGAGCGCCCCGACGATGCCGAGCTCGTACCAGAGCTGCAGCAGGATCGTGTCCGGCGTCTCGGCCGGCAGTACGCCCATGATGCGGTCGCGGAGCAGCGATCCGAAGCCGTGGCCCGTCAGCAGGCGCAGGGGGTCGGCGAGCACGGCGCCGCGCCAGGTCTCGAGCGCGAGCGCCGCGACGCTCCCGGGCGCCGCCGCCCCCACGGGCCTCGCGAGGGCGAGCGGCACGAGGGGCGCGAGGATGATCCCGCCCGCCATGATCGCGGCGAGGAGCGCCGGGCCGAGCCGGGGCGCGACGGTCGCGAGGGCGAAGCCGACGGCGCCGGCCGCGAGCGCCGCCTTCTGCTCGACCCCGGGCCCGACCGCGACCGCGACCGCGACCACGATCGCGAGGCAGATCGCCTCCATGTCGCGCCGGCGCGAGCGCAGCCACGCGACGGACGGCCAGAGGAAGAGGGCAAGGAGCGAGAGCCCGCGCTCGAGGCTGCGGCCGTCGTCGTCGAGGTCGGGGCCGAGCTGCCCCGTGACCACGAGCGCCACCGCCGCGGCCGCCGCGACCGCGGTGCCGATCGGCAGGAGGTAGAGGTTCGCGATCCGCATGCGGTCGGGGAGCGCGAGATACGCCGCGAACGCGATGGCCAGCATGCCGAGCGCGCCGACGAGCCGCGAGGCGGAGCCCGCCGGGTCGCTCGCCCAGAGCAGGCTCGCGCCCGACCAGATGACCGCGAAGGCCGTGCCCGCGAACGGGGTCGAGCCGCCGACGCGCCCGGCGCTGTCGCCGAGGCGGCGGAAGCCGCCGTCGAGCGCCGCCGCGACCGCGATGAGGGCCGCGCCGATCGGCAGGAGGAGCACGACCCCGCGCCGGGACAGGAGCGAGGCGAGCGGCAGGCCGATCGCCAGGGTCGCGAAGCCGAGCCGGCGCAGGAGCGCGGCCGCGTCCCGGGACGGGTCGGTGGGGGTTCTGGGCGCGAGCGCCATCTCCGGCTGCCGGGCTCCTGCGCCGCAGGGCGCGTCGCGCGAACGGTAACGAGCGCCCGTCAGCGCGAATGTAGCGGAACGGCCACAGTGTCGGAACGGCGCAACAGGCGGGCTGCGCCCGCGCCGAAGCTTGCGCTCAGGCCGTGCGGTCGAGCTCGAACTGACCCGTCTTGCGGAAGCGCACGAGGTAGGACGGCACGATGGCCTCGGGGGCCTGCGGCTGGATGCCGAGCCCCGCGAAGGTCCGGCCCTCGCGCTCGGCCCCGGCCGAGACGACGTTGTCCGTCTCGAGGAGGGTCACCTGGTCGCGGGTGAGTTTCAGCATGTCCGGCAGGAGGCCGAGCGCCAGCGTGTCCGCGAGCTCGAGCGCGCGGGCCTGGAGGCGGGCGGCGCCGAACGGCAGGGCCACGATCGGGCGCCGCCGGCCCGTCACCTGGAGCACGTAATCGACGAGCTCGCGCAAGGTCCGGATCTCGGGGCCGCCGAGCTCGTAGACGCGCCCGCCCGCGACCGTCCCGTCGATCCCGCGGGCGACCGCCTCGGCGACGTCCCCGGCCCAGGCCGGCTGGAAGCGCGTCTCGGCGCCGGCGAGCGGCAGGACGGGCAGCGCCCGGGCGAGCGAGGCGAAGCGGTTGAAGAAGCTGTCGCCCTGGCCGAACAGCACGGAGGGCCGGAGCACGATCGCGTTCGGGTGACGCCCCAGCATCGCCTCCTCGGCCGCGGCCTTCGAGCGGGCGTAATCGGCGCCGGAGGACGGGTCCGCGCCGAGCGCCGAGACGTGGACGACGGGCAGTCCGGCCGGCGTCGCGTCCGCGACCGCGCGGGCGCCGCCGGCCTGGACGGTCGCGAAGGTCTGGCGTCCGCTCTCCTGGAGGATGCCGACGAGGTTCACGACCGCGTCCGCGCGGTCGAGCGCGGCCGCGACCGAATCGGGGAAGCGCAGGTTCGCCTGGACGAGCTGGATCTGGCCGACGACGCCGAGCGGCTGCAGGTAGAAGGCGAGGTGCGGGCGGCGCACGGCGACGCGCACCCGGCAGCCGCGCTTGGCGAGCGCGCGCACCACGTGACGCCCGAGGAAGCCCGAGCCGCCGAACACGGTGACGAGCTTCGGCGACTGACGCATCGCGTCCATGGGGCGACGTCCTCTCCGGCTGACCTGCCGGCTGCTTAGTCGAAGCCGGCGGGACGCGGAAGGCGGCCCGTCAGCGCGCCGCGGCCGGCCGGAGCGTGGCGGCGGGCGTCGCGGTCGGGGCCGGGCTCGCGGCGCCGCGCCAGGCCCCGCCTCGCAGCGCCGCGACGATGATCGCGGCGTAGACGCCCATCGCGACGGCGAGCGCCCCGAAGAGCCAGGCGAGCGAGCCCGTAAGGGCGAGCGCCGCCCAGCCGAGGCCGAGCGCCGTCACGATCCGGGCGAAGCCGGCGGCGAGCGGCCAGAGGAGGCGTCCCGCGCCCTGCGAGGCGAAATAGAGCGCGAGCCCGAGGCCGAAGAGCCCGTAGGCCGGGCCCACGATCCGCAGATAGGCCGAGCCCGTCGCCACCATCGCCGGGTCGCGACCGAAGAGGTGCAGCCAGGCCTCGGGCCAGATCGCGGCCGCGAGGCCGATCGCCTCCGTGGTCGCGAAGGCGAGAGCGCCGCCCGTCCAGGCGATGCGCAGCGCCCGGTCCGTGCGGCCCGCCCCGATATTCGTGCCGACCATCGCGACGAGCGGCGCCCCGAAGCCGAAGACGAGCGGGATCAGCAGGTATTCGAGCCGGGCCGCCGTGCCGAAGCCCGCGAGGGCGCCGGACCCCGCATGCGCGCCGACGAGCGCGGTCGCGACCGCGATGACGAGGTTCGTCTGGACGGAGGAGAGCGACGCGACCGCGCCGACCCGCAGGATCTCGCGCGCATGCCGCCAGGCGAGCGGGAGGCGGCGAAAGCGGATCAGCGCGCGGCCGGCCAGCAGGTAGGCCCCGAGCGCGACCGTCCCGGCGAGGTTGAAGATCACGATCGCGACGCCGCCGCCCGCGACGCCGAGCGCCGGGATCGGGCCCCAGCCGAAGATGAGGAGCGGCGAGGCCGGGACGAGAAGGATCACCCCTGCGCAGGCGACGATCGCCGGCAGCAGCATGTTGCCGGTCCCGCGGATCGCGCTCGCGAGCGCCATCATGGCCCAGAGAAGCGGATTTCCGAGGAACACGATGTCCGAATAGACGAGCGCGGCCTCGAGCGCCCCGCCCTCCCCGCCGAGCGCCCGGTAGAGCGGGCGGCCCCAGGCCAGCACGGCCGCCGAGCACAGGAGACCGAGCGCCACGTTGAGCACGAGCGCGTGAAGGAGAAGCGCGTCCGCATCCTCCCGCCGGCCGGCGCCGAGCGCCCGGGCGATCGCGGAGGAGATGCCGCCGCCCATCGCGCCGCCGGACAGCATCTGCATCAGCATGACGCCCGGGAACACGATGGCCATGCCGGCGAGCGCGTCCGTCCCGAGATGGCCGACCCACCAGGTCTCGACGAGACCGGTCGCGGCGGTCGCCAGCATGACGAGGACGTTCGGCCAGGCGAGCCGCAGCAGGGTCGGCAGAACCGGCGCCTCCAGCAGCATGCGGGTGCGCGGCG
>JAFAPJ010000427.1 GCA_019247255.1 Methylobacteriaceae bacterium
GCCGGGCGACCGCCTCGACGTCCTGGCGGAAATCCGCGAAGCGGACCACGTGGCCCTTCTGGCGGTCGCTGAGGCTGCGCCCCGATCCGCCCTGGCCGCGCCAGTCAAAGGTGACGACCGCGAAGCCGCGCTCCAGGAGCTCCCCCGCGACCTCGAAGTATTTTTCGATGAACTCGGCCCGGCCCTGCATCAGCAGCACCGTGCCGCGCGCCGGACCGGCCGGGTGCCAGGAGGCGACGCGCAGGCGAATTGCGTCAGCGGTCACGACGGCACGCAGCTCTGCGCCCTCCGGCGCCGGATTGCCGGGCTGGTCAAGAAGACGAGGCGAACCGGCCTCGAGTCGCGAACTGGCAAGCATGGAAACCCTTGAACGATGAGCGGGGGAAATTACGTATGGGAGGCACCGGCCATCCGGCGGTGTCTCGGTCCGGCCTACGGGCGGACATGACAAGCATGTCGCTTTCAGGAGGATATGCCATGCGACAGTTCGATCTTGCACCTCTCTACCGCAGCACCGTCGGGTTCGACCGGCTGTTCTCGATGCTCGACCAGCTCGGCGGCGTCGAGGCGACGCCCTCCTATCCGCCCTACAACATCGAGCGTACCGGCGAGAGCGCGTACCGCATCTCGGTCGCGGTCGCGGGCTTCACCCCGGACGATCTCTCGATCGAGATGAAGGAGAACGCGCTGACGATCCGCGGCGAGCGCAAGCCCTCTGCCGAGGGCGAGAAGCGCGTCGAGGTGCTCTATCAGGGCATCGCGGCCCGGACCTTCGAGCGGCGTTTCCAGCTCGCGGACTACGTCCAGGTGACGGGCGCCAATCTGGAGAACGGGCTCCTGCACGTCGACCTCGTGCGCGAGATCCCCGAGGCCAAGAAGCCTCGCCAGATCCCGATCAACGGGCGCGTTCCGACCCAGACCATCGAGGCCCGCCGGGCCGCTTAACGGCCCCGCTGGCTTGACCTTTGCGACGCCCCGGCCCAGTCCGGGGCGTTTTCGTGAAGGGAGGTGACCACTGCCCTACAGGCTCGTCATCTTCGATTTCGACGGCACGCTCGCCGACAGCTTCGGCTGGTTCACCTCCGTGCTGAACGACGTGGCCGACAAGTACGGCTTCCGGCAATCGCGCGAGGAGGAGCGGGAGGAGCTGCGGCGCTACACGGCGCGGGAGCTCCTCGACCATCTCGGCGTGCCGCGCTGGAAGATTCCCTTCATCACCCGGCACATGCGGATCCTGAAGGCTGCGGATCTCGATCAGATCCGGCTCTTCGACGGTGTCTCGGACCTGCTGCGGACGCTCGACGAGACCGGCATCACGCTCGCGATCGTCAGCTCCGACACGGAGGCGAACATCCGCCGCGTCCTCGGCCCGGAGAACGTGGCGCGGATTCATCATTTCGCCTGCAGCGCGTCCCTGTTCGGCAAGCCCGCCAAGATCCGGCGGGTCCTGAAGCTTTCCGGCGTCGCGCCCGAGCAGACGCTCTGCATCGGCGACGAGCTTCGGGACGCCGAGGCGGCGCGTGCGACCGGGACGGCTTTCGCGGCCGTCACCTGGGGCTATGCGGCACCCGAGGCGCTGGCCCGGGCGGCGCCCGGCGCCATGCTGCCCGACCTCGCGGCTATCGCGCAGGTCGTCGAACGGCAGGACGGACGCCGCGCGCCTATTCGGCTGCGCTAGGCTTCTCGCCCTCGAGATTGTTCTGCGGCGCGGGCGAGGCCTGGCTGCCGCCCGGCACCGGCGTGACGCCCTCAATCACCCGCACGGGCCGCCGGTCGCGCTCCGCGCTTCCCGCTTCCGCGGTCGCCTGCGGGGCGGCCGGCTCGGAGGCAGCCGGCGCCGATGACACGGCGGGGCGCTCGGCGGGCGTGAGAGGCGGAACCGGGGCGCTCGGCGCGGTGGCGGCCGGAGCGGGCGCGGTCGGCGGCACCGGCTTCGCGGGAGCGGTGGCCGCGGCGCGGGGGGCTGCCGGGGGCTTCGGCTGGGCCGGCCGCGAACTCGGATTGGTGCCGAACACGCCGCCTTCGGGCCGGCTCGCTTCCCGGGCCGGCCGGGGCTCGCGAGCGAGTGGACCC
>JAFAPJ010000402.1 GCA_019247255.1 Methylobacteriaceae bacterium
CCGAGCTTTGCGCCTGGACCATGAAGGACGAGAAGTCCGCATTGCCGATCGGAAAGCGCGAGGTGCCGACGACCTTGCCGCCGAGCGAGGTGACGACGTCGGTCGCGGCCTTCTGCAGCGCCGCCCCGAAGGCGTGGTCGACCGTGATGAAGTACCAGCTCTTGCCGCCCCGCTCGAAGACTGCGCGGGCGGTGCCGGCCGTCAGCGCGTTCGTGTCGTCCGTCCAGTGCGAGCTGACGGGCGAGCAGCTTTTCGCCGTGAGATCGGCCGTTGCGGCCGCCGTGATCATCACGGTCCGGCTCTTCTCCTTGGCGACCTGCTGCACGGCGAGCGCGATCGCGGTCACGGGCAGGTCGAGCACGGCGTCGACCTTCTCCGTGTCGAACCAGCGCCGGGCGATCGAGGAGGCGATGTCCGGCTTGTTCTGGTGATCGGCCGAGACGATCTCGACCGCCTTGCCACGCACCTTCCCGCCGAAATCCTTCGCAGCCATCTCGGCCGCCACGACCGAGCCCTTGCCGCCCGAATCCGCGTAGGGGCCCGACAGGTCCGTGAGGACCCCGATGCGGACCACGTCGTCGCTGATCTGGGCCACGGCCGCGCCGGACGCGGCGAGCGAGAGCGCGAGGGCGGCGCCCGCGCGAGCGAGACGAAACATGCTGGCTCTCTCCCTGAGCGCCCTTTGGCCTGCGCGCGAGCGCGGCGGGCGTTGCGGCCGCACAGAAGCCGAAACCGCAGGGCTTGCCAAGGTTCGGGGCGCATGGCGCCGTCCGCCCGTGCTCCGTGGCGCAATGGCCACGTTCCCGCACAATCGCAATTCGGCCCGCTTTACCGGCGCTTAACCGCGTTCCGCGGGCTCGACCCGCCGTGGTAACGGCTGGGTAAGGATGCCTTACGCAACGATGGGGGAGGAACCGGGCGAGCGCCGGGGCCTCATGCGGGGTCAAGAATGAGACGTGTCCTGGCGATCGCGAGCCTCGCTCTCGCCCTCACGGCCTGCAACGATCGGTACGGGATGTCCGGCCGATCGCTCTCGCCGATCCCGCCCAAGACGCTCGCGCTCATGTCCGAGAGGGGCATGACGAAGTCGGATCCCATCCTGGTCCGGCTCTACAAGAAGGAATCCGAGCTCGAGATCTGGAAGCGCGGCGTCGACGGCAAGTACGCCGTCCTGAAGAGCTACCCGATCTGCCGCTGGTCCGGCCAGCTCGGGCCGAAGCGCAAGGAAGGCGACCGGCAAGCGCCGGAGGGGTTCTACACGGTGACGCCCGGGCAGATGAACCCGAACTCGGCCTATTACCTCTCCTTCGACACGGGCTATCCGAACGCCTACGACCGCGCGCATGGCGGGACGGGCTCGCAGCTGATGGTGCACGGCAGCTGCTCGTCGCGCGGCTGCTACGCGATGACGGACGAGGGCATCGCCGAGGTCTATGCGCTGGCGCGCGAGGCCTTCTCGGGCGGCCAGCGCGGCTTCCAGCTGCAGGCCTATCCCTTCCGGATGACGGCCGAGAACCTGGCCAGGTATCGGCACGATCCGAACATGACCTTCTGGAAGAACCTGAAGGAAGGGTCGGATCATTTCGAGGTCACGGGTCTCGAGCCGCGTGTGGCGGTCTGCGATGCCAAATACGCGTTCGACACGGTCGGCCAGTCCTGCAAGGTGGACCCGGCGGTCGCCGCGGTCGTCGCCGAGAAGCAGGAGCAGGACCGGATCCAAGTGGCCGAGCTCATCGCCAAGGGCGTTCCGGCCGTACGGCTCGTCTACGCGGATGGCGGCGGCCACGAGAGCTTCCGGGCCACCATGGCCGCGGTCGGCGGCAGCGATAGCGGCCGCGAGTTCGCGATCCTGGATAGCCGGCCGCGCCGGCAGCTCGGCGACGTGAGCCGGCCGGACGCGCTCGCCGAGGGAGCGCGGGAGATCCCGATCGACCCCACCGGCAAGCCGCTGGCCGAGAAGCCGATCCAGGTCGCGGCCGCTCCGGCGGCTTCGCACGCCGCCGCCGCCCGGCCCTCCGAACGGCTCGCCTCGCTCACGGCGCGTCCGACGCAGCCCGCCGGGTCGCGCCTTCAGGTCGCGAGCGCGGAGGTCGATACGCCGTCGGCTGCGCCCGTCACGGCCTCCGCGGAGGACAAGCCGCTCTACCAGCGCATGCTCGCGAATGTGTTCGGCGGCGGCGAGAGCCGAGCCGAGCCGGCCGAGGCGGCCGGGACCCCGGCGAGCCCTGCCGCGGAGGCGCCCGTGCCGCCGCGGCGCGGCGCGGCTCTCGTGATCCCGAACGCCCGCGCCTCGGCGTCGCCGGCCGCGAGGCCGGTGCCGGCCGCCGTGAAGCCGCAGGCCGCGGCCGCGAAGCCCGAGAAGCACGTCGATGCGGGCATCATTCCTGGCGCATCGGCCGGGGCCGGCCCGCTGCCCGGCGGCTTCTCGCGCAACTGACCGACGGCCCGGGCGCGAGCGAGCACGGCGCATACTCACGGAGCTGCGGTCTTGGTGAGCTCCGCGTCGGTGAGCTGATTCGCGACCAGATCGGAATTGGCTCGGGCGCCGACGGGTGAGAAACCGCGGTGCGCCGCGGACCCGCTATCGGCGGGCTCACCTTTGTGACTGTCCTGCAACACGCATCTGAGAACATATTGTGCGGGCCGCTGCTTGCACACGGTTTGTGCAGCTGCACGCAATTTCGTTTTGGCGTTTTGATCCTTCGCCGGCACCCTCATCGCACGACGTCAGCCGAGTAACGGGCGACCGTCGAGGGGCGAGAGATGATGCTAGGTCGTATTGCCGGCGGGCTGATCGCGGTGGGGTGCATGGTGGCGGGAGGCGCGGCGAGCGCGGCCGACCTGCCGGCCAAAGCGCCCGCGCCGGCCCCCGTTCCCGAAGCCTGCAAGGCCGAGCTCTCGGCTCCGGCTTTCGGTCCGACCATCAAGGCGAACGCGACCCCGTACTGCCTGCCGGTGCCCGGCTTCGGCGACATCTACGTGGGCGGCGCGCTGACGGGCTACGCCTACACACAGAATAACCGCACCCTGTTCACGACGCCGGCCGGCGTGAACTTCTCGGCCGACCGCGGCGACCGCGTCGACTTCACCAACCTGCAGGCCTGGATCCAGAAGGCGGACGGACCGTTCCAGTTCTTCGTGCAGGCGGGCGCCTATTCGATCCCGGGCCTCGGCCTGCCGATCTACAACACCTTCGCCCAGACGGACGGGCTCTTCACGCCCCTTCCGGTCGCCTACGGCAAGTTCGTCATCAACGACAATTGGTCGATCCAGGGCGGCCGCATGCCGACGCTCATCGGCAGCGAGGCGCCCTTCACCTTCCAGAACATCAACATCAGCCGCGGCCTCCTCTTCAACCAGGAGAACGTGATCAATCAGGGCGTCCAGGTGAACTACGCGAACGGGCCGTGGTCGGTCTCGGTCGCGGGCACGGACGGCTTCTTCTCGGGCGAGATCACCTGGTTCACGGGCGCCGTCACCTACAAGCTCGACGACAACAACACGTTCGGGGTCAACGGCGGCGTCAATCTCGGCCGGCAGAACACGACGTTGCGAAGCTTCCGCTACCAGTTTGCGACGCCGAACCTGCTGCAGAACAGCGGGATCGTGAGCGTCAACTATACCTATAC
>JAFAPJ010000403.1 GCA_019247255.1 Methylobacteriaceae bacterium
GGCGGTCCCTCGGGGGCTTCCTCGCGGGACGCCTGCAGGGCCGAACCGCCCATCTGGCGGCGGACACGGCGCGGCTCGGCCTGGCCGCGCTCGCGGACCTCGCGCTCGGTGCGCGGCTCAGGAGCTACAAGTTCGATCGCTACAAGACGAAGAAGGACGAGGCGGAAAGCGGGGAGACCGGCACGCGGCTCACGATCGGCTGCGCCGATCCCGCTGGAGCCGCGGCGGCCGATGCCGGCCGGGCGGGTCTCGCGGAGGGCGTCCACCTCGCGCGCGACCTCGTGAACGAGCCGCCGAACGTGCTCTTCCCGGCCGAGTTCGCGCGCCGCGCCGAGGCTCTTCGCGAGCTCGGGGTCGAGGTCGAGGTGATGGGCGAGGAGCGCCTCGCCGAGATCGGGATGCGCGCGCTTCTCGCGGTCGGGCAGGGCTCCGGCCATGGCAGCCGCGTGGTGGTGATGCGCTGGGACGGCGGGCCGGAGGCCGAGCCGCCGGTCGCGTTCATCGGCAAGGGCGTCTGCTTCGATTCGGGCGGCATCTCCATCAAGCCCGCGGGCGGCATGGAGGACATGAAGGGCGACATGGCGGGCGCGGCCTGCGTGGTCGGCCTCATGCACGCGCTCGCGACCCGGAAGGCCCGCGTCAACGTCGTCGGCGCGATCGGGCTGACCGAGAACATGCCGGACGGCGACGCGCAGCGCCCGGGCGACATCATCACGACCCTCTCCGGCCAGACGGTCGAGATGGTGAACTCCGACGCGGAGGGACGGCTGCTCCTTGGCGACGTGCTCTGGTACGTGAAGGAGGAGTACAAGCCGAAGCTGATGGTGGACCTCGCGACCCTGACGGGCGCGATCCTGGTCGCGCTCGCGCAGGAGCATGCGGGGCTGTTCGCGAACAGCGACGAGCTGGCTGAGCGGCTGAGCGCCGCCGGCCGCGAGACAGGCGAGCTCGTCTGGCGCATGCCGCTCGGCCCCGCCTACGACAAGCTGATCGACTCGAAGTTCGCCGACATGAAGAACACAGGCGGCCGCAACGGCGGCTCGATCACGGCCGCGCAATTCCTGAAGCGGTATGTCGGCGAGGTGCCTTGGGCTCATCTCGACATCGCCGGCACGGGCATGAACGCGCCGACCTCCGAGATCAACACGTCGTGGGGTCCGGGCTGGGGCGTGCGGCTCCTCGATCAGCTCGTCCGAAACCATTACGAAAGCTGAGTGTTCGTAGTCTCGCGAGGGCGAGAAATCGCTTGACGCCGACCGTCCCAAGGATCATCTCCCGAAGGCCGGTCGGGGCTCCGTTTCGCGCGCCCTCCGTCATCACTGGAACCCATCTGTCCATGCCAAGCGACAGTCATAGTCGATTGACCGCGCCGACGCGGCCTGCGCTGGACGCCTGATCCTTCCAGATCGGCTCGCCCAGATCGGCCTCGTCGGCCCGGTCGAAAGAGGTGAGCCCATGAACAGCGAGATCCGCTACCTCGCCCAGCACCTCCTGCACGCTGGGGTATCTCCATTGTCCGAGCGCGACCGCCGGGTCATCCAGCGGGTCGCGCGGCGGATGCATGTCGCGCGCGACGTCAACCAGGTCTTCGAGGACCGGCTGACGATGGGTCAGCGCCTGGCCGACCGCGTCGCGACGATCGGCGGCTCCTGGGCGTTCATCGTCGGGTTCGGCGTGTTCCTCGGGGTCTGGGCCCTGATCAACATGGCGGTCCTGGCCGAGAACGCCTTCGACCCGTACCCCTTCGTCTTCCTGAACCTGCTCCTCTCGATGCTGGCGGCCCTCCAGGCCCCGGTCATCATGATGAGCCAGAACCGTCAGGCCGCGAAGGACCGGCTCGCGGCGGCCCTCGATTACGAGGTGAACGTCAAGGCCGAGACCGCGATCTCCGAGCTGCACGACAAGGTGGACCGGCTCGGCGCCCAGGTCGAGCAGCTCGTCGCGCTCCAGCAGGACGCTCTCCGGCCGGCCGCCGACGCCGCCCGGCCGGCGCTGCGTGTCGTATGAGGCGAGGGGCGCGCGAGGGCTCCGGCTCGGCGACCTCGGCCGTGCTCTGGCTCATGCTCCTGCTCGTCTTCCTGCCGATCGCCCTCGCGCATGTCGCGGCCCGCTTCGGCGCGCGCGAGGCCGAGCCCGGCACGGACCATGCGGCGCCCGCCGCTCCGGCCGCTTCCTCCGGCGCGGTCCCGGGGTGAGCGAGGTCTATTTCTACCACCTCGTCCGCCAGCCGCTGGAAGCGGTCCTTCCCCGCCTTCTCGCCCTGTCGCTCGATCGGGGCTGGCGGGCCCTCGTCAAGGCGGCCTCGCCCGAGCGCCTCGCCGCGCTCGACGATCACCTCTGGTCGTTCTCGGAGGAGAGCTTCCTGCCCCACGGGACGACCGAGGAGCCGGATCCGGGCGAGCAGCCCGTCCTGCTGACGTTGCGGGACGACAACCCGAACCGCGCGCAGGCGCTCTTTCTCACGGACGGCGCCGCGATGCCGGACGACGTGTCGGGTTTCGAGCGGGTCGCGCTTCTTCTCGACGGCCGCGACCCGGACGCCGTCGCGGCGGCGCGCGCGACCTGGCGGGCGGCTGCGGGCGCCGGCCACGCGGTCAGCTATTGGCGCCAGGACGACGAGGGCCGCTGGCGCAAGCAGGCGTGAGGCGCGGGACGCGACGCCGCGTCGTGCTGTCGCCCGCGGTCGTCCGGCCGCCCGAGACGGCTATGCTCGGCCGACCTCTGCCGCTACGCCTGTGGCCATGATCGCCCGCCTGCTTCTCGCCGCGCTCCTCCTCGCGGCCGCGCCGACCCTCGCGCCGGCTCAGCCGACGCCTGCGCAGCCCGCGCCGGCTGCGAACACCAACGAGGCTCCGCGGGGCCGGGGCGGGGAGGGGCGAGCTGCCCCCCAGCTCGAAGGCCGCCGCTTGCCGGCCGACGTCACCACCGAGCATACCCTCGATCTGCCCGGCCGCTCGATCCGCGTGATCGCGACGGCCGGCGCGCTGCCGCTGACCGACCCGTCCGGCGCCGTGCAGGCCGAGATCGGCTACGTCGCGTATCGCCTCGCCGGCGCCGCGGCCGCGACCCGCCCCGTGACCTTCGCGGTGAACGGCGGGCCGGGCTCCGCCTCGGCCTACCTCCACCTCTTGGCGGTCGGGCCCTGGCGACTTCCCCTCGACGGCGCGACGGTGAGCCCGTCGC
>JAFAPJ010000456.1 GCA_019247255.1 Methylobacteriaceae bacterium
AGGAGACCCTCATGTCCAAGGCCTTCGTCTACACCGAGTTGCAGATCTCGGAGCCGTTCACCGAGGCGGTGTGGCGGGACAGCAATCCCGCCCTGCTTCGCCAGCTGGGCCTGCGCAACAAGACTTGGCTCGCCGGCATCGGCGCGCAGTCCTTCGGCGGGCTCTACGAGTTCGACGGGCCCGAGAACGCCCGCCGGTTCGTCATCGATTACTTCCCGGCGGCGGCCCGCAAGCGCGGCGTGCCGCAGACCACGCGCATCTTCGACGGCGACGTCGTCGAGGAGGCGAGCCGCGACATGGGCTCGGTCCATTTCGGCCGCAAGCTCGACGTCCAGCCGGGCGCCTTCGTCTATACCGAGGTGCAGATCGGCGTGCCGTTCGGTCAGGCCCCGTGGCGCGAGATGAACCCCGTGCTGAAGAACCAGCCCGGCCTGCTTGCCAAGACCTGGCTCGCGGGCGTTCACACGGGTTCGCTCGGCGGGATCTACGCCTTCGACACGATCGTCAACGCCCGCGGCTTCGCCCTCGACTACTTCCCGACGGAGGCCGCGAAGTTCCAGGTCGCCTACACGACCCGCCTGTTCGACGCGTCAGTCGTCGAGACGGCGAGCCGGGCGATGCACTCCCCGTTCTTCGCCTGACCAGCCCATCCGCCGCGCGCGGAACGCGGGCGGCATCGACGCCGGCCCGCCAGGGCCGACGCGTCGCCTCGTCAGCCTCAGGCTGGGAGAACCACCACCTTCGTCTTCACCGGCGTCTGGTTGTAGAGGTGGATCATGTCCTGGCTGAGGAGCCCGACGCAGCCGCTCGTGATCCCCGACCCGATGGTTTCCGGGTCGGACGAGGCGTAGATCGTGTAGAGCGTGTAGCGCCCGTTCTGGTAGAGGTGCAGCGTCCGGGCTCCGAGCGGGTTCTCGAGCCCGCCCGGCATGCCGCGGGCCCATTTCGCGGCTTCCGGCTGGCGCTTGATCATCTCGGGCGGAGGCGTCCAGGTCGCCCACTCGCTCTTACGACCGACATAGGCGTCTCCGCTCCAGCGGAAGCCGTCGCGGCCGACATTCGCCCCGTACCGGGTGGCGACGCCGTCCCCCTCGACGCGGTACACGTAGTAGTTCGCGGGATCGACCACGATCGTTCCCGGGGCTTCCTTGGTGTCGAAGCTCACGGTCCGGCGCCAGTATTTCGGGTCGACCTTCGCGATCTCGGCCGCCGGGATCGGGAACTTCTCGGTCGGCACCGGGCCGTAGAGCTTCTCGGCCTCGGCGAGCGTCAGGCCGTCGACCGTCGCGCAGCCGGCGAGCCCCAACCCGCCGAGCGCGGCCGCCGAACCGGCCAGGAACGACCGGCGGCTCAGCCTGCGGGACGAGGCGACCTCGTCCATGCGGCCGGCGGCGGCAAGCGCAGCATCCCTCATCACCCGTGACCCCCATACGCGCGGCCCGAACGGGGCCGTGACCAGACCTGTACGGTCGGTTCGTTGACGGCGCGCAAATAGCCGCCGGCCCGTCGGGGTGGCAAGTGCGGGACGGCCGCGCGGGGCGTGCGGCCCCGCGACCGACCTGTCGGACAGCTCGACGACCGAGAGGTCAGCCCCGAGGAACGCACTCGCGGGTTCGATCCTTGCCGCCGGAATTGCCTTGACCGAAGCGGCCGACCACGAAGCCCGCAGTCACCTTCTTGATCTGCCCTTTCGGGCATTTGCCGTCATCCACGAGCACCACTTCGCCGCCCCGCATGGCACCGCCCGGCGGCTCATGCTTGAGAACCTGCTGCGCACTCGCGCAGACCGGCGCGAGCGATAGAAGAGCGATGGCGAGCAAAGGCAGTTTCATGATGTCCCCGTCTTTCAAGGGGCTGAGCAGCCCCCGCCCCTAAGATGCCGCGACAAAGCTCGGCGCATCTCCCCCGAACGGGTGAAAATGCGCCCGGGCCGGAGAGTGCGGCCGGTCTGGCGCGACCTGTGGAGCTCTCCCGGCGAGCGAGAGCGCCGGTTCGAGGGTGCCGGCCGGAGGGCGCCACGGGTCCCGCGCATCGCTCGCCATGTCTGTCGCGCCGTGCGGAACGTCGCCGTGGCGCGGGGCCGCGCTACAGGTCGCGGTCGTAGTTCGCCTCGGTCCAGGCTTTCAGATCGGCGACCATAGGCAAAAGGCCTCGACCCTTCGCGGTCAGGGCGTACTCCACGCGGAGCGGCATCTCGTCGAACAGGGTCCGGCTGACGAGACCCTCCTCCTCGAGCATGCGCAGGGTCTGCGTCAGCATCTTCTGGCTCACGCCTTCGACGCGACGGCGCAGCGCGCCGAAGCGCTGCGGCTCCCCGCGGAGCGCCACCAGGACGAGCAAGCTCCATTTCTCGGCAAGTCGGGCGAGCAAGGCCCGGGACGGACAGGCCTTCAGAAAAGCGTCGGGGCTCGCCGCCGGCATCTGGTTACTTGTAGGTACCTAATTGACGGCAGAAACCATTATCATCACTCCTCCTGCGGTCAACGGGTCAGGAGCGAGACATGCGGATCGGAGTTTTGGGGCGCGGCCAGGTCGGCTCGAAGCTGAAGCAGCTCTTCGAGGCGGCCGGGCACGAGACCGTCGCGGTCGGGCGGGACGATGTCCGGCGCGCCGCGGATCACGGCGAGGTCGTCGTGCTGGCTTGTCCGTTCGCGGCGGCCACGGACATCCTGCCCCCGCTCGCGGACGCCCTCGCCGGCAAGGTGGTCATCGACGTCACCAATCCCGTCGCGGCCGATTGGTCGCCGCTCCTTCTCGGACAGGAGAACTCTGCCGGCGAGGAGATCGCGCGAGCGCTGCCGTCCTCGTCCGTCGTGAAGGCGTTCAACACTGTCTTCGCGGACGTGATGACCTCGGAGAAGATGAGGCGGCACGGCGGGAAGGTCACATGTTTCGTCGCCGGCGACGATCCTGACGGCCGTCGCATGGCGGTCCGCCTTGCCGAC
>JAFAPJ010000468.1 GCA_019247255.1 Methylobacteriaceae bacterium
GACCTCGTCGAGCTGCTCGGCGTCCGGGGTGACGAGGGCGTGGACTCCCCAGGCGAGCGCGAGCCGTCGGGCCGTCGCGAGGTTCGGCGAGAGCGCGACCACGGGCGGCTTCGGCCGGAAGCGGATGACCCGGAGCGCCGTCGCTCCGGAGGAGGTCCAGCAGACGATCGCCGCCATGTCGAGGTCCTCGGCGATGATCCGGGCGGCGTCCGAGATCGCGTCCGACCCCGTCGGCTCGGGATCGGGACGCTGCGCCGCGAGGACGGTCCGGTAGGTCGGGTCGGCTTCGACCTCGCTCGCGATGCGGCTCATGGTGGCGACGGCCTCCACCGGATACTTGCCGGCCGCGCTCTCGGCCGAGAGCATGATCGCGTCCGCACCCTCGAAGACGGCGGTCGCGACGTCCGACACCTCGGCCCGGGTCGGGACCGGGCTCGCGATCATCGATTCGAGCATCTGCGTCGCGACGACGACCGGCTTCCCGGATCTGCGGCAGGCCCGGGTGATCCGCTTCTGGGTGCCCGGTACGCTTTCGAGCGGCATCTCGACCCCGAGATCGCCGCGCGCCACCATGATGGCGTCGGAGATCTCCAGGATCTCGTCGAGCCGCTCGATCGCCTTCGGCTTCTCGATCTTGGCCATCACGCCGGCGGCGCCCCGCGCGACCTTCTTCACCTCGGCGATGTCCTCGGGCCGCTGCACGAAGGAGACCGCGATCCAGTCGACGCCGGCATCGAGGGCCGCCTCGAGGTCGGAGCGGTCCTTCTCGGTCATCGCCGAGAGCGGCACCTCCGTGTCCGGCACGGAGACGCCCTTGCGATCGGACAACGTCCCGCCGACCTCGACCCGAACCACGGCCCGCTCGGGCGAGACCTCGGTCGCGACAAGCCGGACCTTGCCGTCGTCGATGAGGAGCGCGTGACCGGGCTCGATCGCCCGCAGGATCTCGGGATGCGGCAGGTGCACCCGCGTCGCGTCGCCGGGACGCGGATCCGAATCGAGCGCCAGCACGGCGCCGGCCGCGACCGTGACCGGGCCATTCGCGAAGGTGCCGAGCCGGAGCTTCGGCCCCTGCAGGTCGGCCAGGATGCCGATCGGGCGCCCGACGCGCGTCTCGATCGCGCGGATCGCCGCCACGAAGCCGCGGAGCTTGTCGTGCGGCGTGTGGCTCATGTTGATGCGGAAGACGTCGGCCCCCGCCTCGAACAGGCGCTGGATCACCTCCGGGTCGCTCGAGGCCGGCCCGAGGGTCGCCAAGATCCGGGTGCGCCTGAGCCGCCTCATCGATGCACGTCCTTCGCCGCGAACGGGCCGAGACTCGCGCGGCCGCACGACAACGGCAAGACGTCCGCGGCCGGAGGCGAACGACCTGGCCCGCCCCAAAGCCGCCGCGATCGGACGCGAAGCCGGGGCCTATCCGCTCGCCATCCGCCATCCGCCATGCGCCTTCGCCGCTTTCTCGCCGCCCTCCCGCTGCTCGCCCTCGCCCATTGCGCCGGCGGGGACGACCTCGTGCGGGTCCTCCCGCCGGAGGCGGTGACGACCACCACGGGGGAGGCCGGCGAGGCGGCGCGGCTCATCTCCGAGTACCGGCACGGTCGCGGGCTCGGCCCCGTTGTGGCGGATGGGCAGCTGAACGAGGCCGCGCTCGTCCAGGCGCGCGCGGTGGCCGAAGCCGGGCGGCTCTCGCACGGCGCCTTCGCGAGCCGCATGGCGGGCTTCCGGATCGCCGGCTACTCGGCCGAGAACCTCTCGGCCGGCTCCCCGAGCGTCGCCGGCGCGATCGCGCGCTGGAAGGCCTCCCCCGGCCATGACGAGAACCTGCTCCTGCCCCAGGCGCGCCGGATCGGCCTCGCCCGGGCCGATTCGCCCGGCCACGGCTACGGCCGTTACTGGGCGCTCGTTCTCGCGCAATAGCGCGTCCGGGCTCCCTTCTCAGCTCGCGCCGAGGGCCGCGCGGATCTCGGCGACCGCCGCCTTCACCTTGATGTCGAGGAGCTCCCGCCCGCGCTCGGCCGAGGCGCGGGTCGGGTCGCCGTCGGAGCCGGTCTCGGCGAGCGGCGGCCGGTCCCGGAAACGGTCGATCTTCACGCCGTTCGGATGCACCACGAGGAGCTCGGACGTGTCCTGGATGCCCGCGTGCCGCCCGATCGAGCCCAGCGTCTCGCCCCTGGCCACGAGCCAGCCGATCTGCGCGGCGTCCGCGTAGTAGCTCTCGACCGCGAGGACCCGCACGCCGCTCCCCGCCCATTCGCGGGTGAGCCGCGCCGCGACCTCCCGCTGGACGGGCAGGCTGAGCCCGTGGTCCGCGATGAGGCAGATCGTGCGGAAGCCCGCCGCCTTGAGGCTGCGCGCGACGCCTTCGAGAAGTCCCGCGAAGATGGGCTCGCTCACGCCGATCGTTCCCGGAAAGCGCAGGTTGCCGCTTGGCGGCTCGAACCCGCCCTGGGGCACGAAGGACAGGACGGGCGCGACGAGGGTACGCCCCAGATCGGACGCGACCCGGCGGGCGGCTTCGGCCACGATCCAGTCGTGCTTGCCGATCGCCATGTGCGGACCGTTGCCCTCGAGCCCGCCGGACGGGACGATCACGGTCGTGTACCCGTGCTCGATGAAGGAGCGGACCTCGACCCAGGTGAGGTCGCGGATGTCGAGGGTCGCCGGAAGGGGCGCGGTGAGCGGCCGCCCGGCCCAGAGAAGCGTGCCGGCGACCGCGGCGAGGAGCCCGGCCGCGAGCGCCGCCCGCCGGCTCGGCCGGTCCCGCTTCGTCGGCCCTGCCCCCGATTCCATTCCTAGCTCCGACCCGCGATATGCGGCACGAGCCTAGGCGCGGGCCGTTAACGACCCCTCACGCGGCACGTCTCGTGCATCCTTTCGGCGGACTGGACCGCCTTCCTCGATCCTGCCTATCTTGACGGCAGGCACGCCGATGGGGGCAGGCCCAAGCATTCGACCGGAGTTCCTTGTCGCATGAGAATTCGACGCGCGTTCTGGGCGGCCGCGGCCGGCATGCTGGCGGGCGCGGCCCTGATGGGAGCCGCACCGGCCTCGGCGGTCACGTTCCGTTACGCCTTCCAGGGCGACATCAAATCCCTCGACCCGTACACGCTGAAGGAGACCTTCACGATTGCCGCGCACGGCAACGTTTATGAAGGCCTCACGACCCGCGACAAGGACCTGAAGATCGTCCCGCTCCTCGCCGAGCGCTGGGAAACGCCCGAGCCGACGCGCTGGCGCTTCTACCTGCGCAAGGGCGTCAAGTTCCATGACGGCTCGCCCTTCACGGCCGACGACGTGGTGTTCTCGGCCGAGCGCGTCCGGGCGCCGGGCTCGAACTTCGCCACCAACGTCGCGAGCGACGCGAAGGTCGTGAAGGTCGACGACTACACAGTCGACTTCATCCTGGGCGGGCCCAATCCGATCCTGCACGCTCAGTTCGACAACTGGTACATCATGTCGAAGAGCTGGGCGGAGAAGCACGACGCCGTGAAGCCGACCCCGGCTTCCGCGACGACGCCGTCCTACGCGGCGCTGAACGCGAACGGCACTGGCCCCTTCATCATCGAGAGCCACCAGCCCGGCGTGCGCACCGTCTTCAAGCGCAACCCGAACTACTGGGGCAAGATCGACTCGAACCTCGACGAGGCCGTTTTCTCCACGATCGCGAGCGACGCGACGCGGGTCGCGGCGCTCCTGTCGGGCGAGGTGGACTGGATGGATCCGGTGCCGCTGCAGGATCAGCAGCGTGTGAACTCGAGCCCGAACGCCGTCGTCATGGCGGGCCCGGAGATCCGCACGATCTTCCTCGGCATGGACCAGGTGCGCGACGAGCTCCTCGAATCGAGCATCAAGGGCAAGAACCCCTTCAAGGATCAGCGCGTCCGCAAGGCCTTCTTCCTCGCAGTCGACGAGAACGTCATCAAGACCCGCGTCATGCGCAACCAGGCGACCCCGTCCGCGCTCATGATCGCGCCGTCGCTCTTCTCGCTCTCGAAGGATTTCGTCCGCGAGCCGGCTGACCCGGAGAAGGCGAAGAAGCTCCTCGCCGAGGCGGGCTACCCGAACGGCTTCGAGGTCGGCATGGACTGCCCGAACGACCGCTACGTCAACGACGCGGACATCTGCCAGGCGGTCGTCTCGATGCTGTCGCGGATCGGCATCAAGGTGAACCTGAACGCCCAGCCGAAGGCCAAGTACTTCGCCAAGGTGCTGAAGGCCGGCGGCTACAGCACCTCCTTCTACCTGCTCGGCTGGACGCCTGCGACCTCGGATTCGCACAACGTGCTCTACGAGATCATGGGCTGCCGCAACGATCCGAAGACGAGCCGGGGCGAGTCCAATCTCGGCGGCTACTGCAACCCGAAGCTCGACGAGCTGACCGACCAGGTGCTCATCGAGAACGATCAGGCCAAGCGCGACCAGCTGATCAAGCAGGCCTTCCAGATCGGTGTCGACGACGCCGGCTACATCCCCCTGCACCAGCAGGCGCTGGCCTGGGGCGTCTCCAAGAAGGTCAAGCTCGTCCAGCGCCCGGACAACCAGTTCCTTCTGCGCTGGGTCGTGAAGGAGCCGTGAGGCGAGGCGCGCGACGCGACCTGACGGCCGTCTCCGTTCCTGAGCGGACGGAGGCGGCCGGCCCGCGCCTCGCCCATTGCGCCCGGCCGGCGCTCCGGCGAGCCCTCGCCTGACATGCTCGCCTTCATCGTCCGCCGCCTCGGGCAATCCATCGCGGTCCTGCTGACCGTCGGGGCGATCGCCTTCGCGATGTTCCGGTTCGCGGGCGACCCCGTGAACCAGATCGTCTCGATCGACACGCCCTACGAGCAGCGCCTCCAGATCCGGCGCGACCTCGGGCTCGACGATCCCTTCCCCGTGCAGCTCGCCCGCTACGTGGGCCGCGCCGTCCGGGGCGATTTCGGGATCTCTTACCAGTTCCGGCAGCCCGTCTCCGACCTCCTCAAGGAGCGGATGCCCGCGACCCTCGAGCTCGCGCTCGCGGCGACGGTCTTCGCGCTCCTCTTCGGGATCGTCATGGGCGTCATCTCGGCCCTGCGGCGCGACTCGATCCTCGCGGCCGCCCTCCAGACGGTCTCGCTCATCGGCGTGTCCCTGCCCACCTTCCTGATCGGCATCCTGCTGATCTACCTCTTCTCCGTGACCCTCGGCTGGCTGCCCTCCTTCGGGCGGGGGGAGACGGTCCGCATCGGCTGGTGGTCGACCGGTTATCTCACGGGCTCCGGCCTGAAAGCGCTCGTCCTGCCCGCGATCACGCTCGGGCTGTTCCAGATGACGCTCATCATGCGCCTCGTCAGGGCCGAGATGCTCGAGGTGATGCGGACCGATTACATCCGCTTCGCGCGGGCCCGGGGGCTGAAAACCCGCGCGATCCATTTCGGCCATGCCCTGAAGAACACGCTCGTTCCCGTCATCACCATCGCGGGATTGCAGCTCGGCAGCGTCATCGCCTTCGCGATCATCACCGAGACCGTGTTCCAATGGCCCGGCATGGGCCTGCTCTTCGTTCAGGCCGTCCTGAACGTCGACATCCCGATCATGGCGGCCTACCTGCTGCTCGTGGCCTTCATCTTCGTCGTGATCAATCTCACGGTCGACATCCTGTACACGATCGTCGACCCGCGCATCTCGCTCGCGACGAGGCGCGCCTGATGGCGACCGAGCTTGCCGGACTGCCGGCCTCCGCGGCCCGCCCGCCGGTGCCCGGCCCCTGGGCCCGCTTCCTTGACAGCGACCTCCTGGCGAGCTTCCGGCGCTCGCCGATCGTGATGATCTCGGCCGGGGTGACGGCGCTCATCATCCTGTCCGCGCTGTTCGCGCCGCTGATCTCGCCGCAGAACCCGTTCGATCCGCGCCAGCTCGATCTCCTGAACAGCCACATCCCGCCGATCTGGTCCGCGGAGGGCCAGTCGCCCTTCACGCTCGGGACGGACGACCAGGGCCGCGACATCTTCTCGGCCGTGCTGTTCGGGCTGCGCATCTCGCTCTGGGTCGGCGTCCTCGGCACCCTGTTCTCCGCCGCGCTCGGCGTCCTGCTCGGGCTCGTCGCCGGCTATGTCGGGGGCGTGGTGGATTCGCTCATCATGCGGGTCGCCGACGTGCAGCTCACCTTCCCGGCGATCCTGATCGCGCTGCTGATCGACGGTACGGTGCGGGCGCTGTTCGGCGAGCAGCGCAACGAGGACAG
>JAFAPJ010000603.1 GCA_019247255.1 Methylobacteriaceae bacterium
GGGCACCAGCCCGGCGCAGCCCGGGCGCGCGAGGGAACAACGATGATCACGCGACGGACTGTCCTGGCGTCGACGCCGGCACTCGCGGCCGCGGCCGCGACCACCGAGGCCGTGTCCCAGGCGAGCCCCACGGGCGCATCGGGCGCGACCGTCGGGCAGGCGCCCGGCTTCTACCGCTACAAGGTCGGCGAGATCGAGGTCACGGCCGTCCACGACGGCTTCGCGAACCGCCCGCTCGAGGGGCTCGTCCGCAACGCCGAGCTCGGCGACGTCAAGGCCGCGATGGCGGACGCGTTCCTGCCGACGGACGTCCTTCCGATCACCTTCACGCCCCTCGTGCTGCGCACGGGCGGCAAGACGGTGCTCATCGACACGGGCAATGGCGACGTCGGGGCCGCGACGAGCGGGCGCTGGCTCGCCAACTTCCGCGCAGCCGGCTTCGACCCGACGCAGGTCGACACGGTGCTCATCAGCCACTTCCACGGCGACCACATCGGCGGCATCCGCCTGAAGGACGGCACGGGCGTGTTCCCGAAGGCCGAGATCCTGGTGCCCGAGGCCGAATGGGCCTTCTGGATGGACGACGGCAAGATGGCGGGGGCGCCCGACGCCGCGAAGCCCGCCTTCCAGAACGTGCGGCGCGTCTTCGGCCCCATCGCGAAGGACGTGCGTACCTACGGGGCCGGCCGCGAGCTCGCGCCCGGGGTCACGGCCGTCGCGGCCCCCGGCCACACGCCCGGGCACACGGTCTTCATGATCGCCTCGGGGACTGACAAGCTCATCATGCTGTCCGACGTGACGAACCACCCGGCGCTCTTCGCCCGCAACCCGACCTGGGCGGCCGTCTTCGACATGGACGCGAACATGGCGCGGGACACGCGGGTGAAGCTGCTCGACATGGCGGCGGCGGAGCGCGCCCGCGTCTCCTTCTACCACGCGCCGTTCCCGGCGACGGGGTTCGTGGCCCGTGACGGCAGCGGATACCGCTTCGTCCCCGTGCAATGGTCGTCGGCCGTCTGACGGCCTGGCCGGCCCGGCACCGGGCCGGCGCTCCTTGCCTCCATCCGGGACGCCGATGGCCGACGGCTCCCCCGCCATCGCCTTCGTGGCGAGCACGACCTCCGCCGCGGAGGACGCGATGGCGTGCCTCAGCGCCCGCTACCCGGCGGTCGAAGCCGACCGTGCGGACGTCATCGTGGCGCTCGGCGGTGACGGCCTCATGCTGCAGGTGCTCCACCGCTTCATGGGCACGGGCAAGCCGATCTACGGGATGAACAAAGGCACGGTCGGCTTCTTGATGAACGACTTCCGGGAAGAGGACCTTCTCGCCCGGGTGGTCGAGGCGGAGCGCTCCGTCGCCCACCCGCTGATCATGGAGGTGCGGGACACGGAGGGCCGGCGGCACGTCGCCCGCGCGATCAACGAGGTCTCGATGCTGCGCCAGACGCATCAGACCGCGAAGCTCAAGGTCGAGGTCGACGGGCAGGTCCGGCTGGAGGAGCTCGTGGCGGACGGGATCCTGGTCGCGACGCCGGCGGGATCGACCGCCTACAACCTGTCGGTCAACGGCCCCATCCTGCCGCTCAACGCCCCGCTCCTCGCGATGACGCCGATCTCGGCCTTCCGGCCGCGGCGCTGGCGCGGCGCGCTCCTGCCTGACCGTGCCGAGATCAAGCTCAGCGTGCTCGAGCCCGACAAGCGGCCCGTTAGCGCGGTCGCGGACCACACGGAGTTCCGACGGGTCTGCGACGTGATGATCCGGATGGATTACGCGACCGATCTCGTGATGCTGCACGATCCGGGGCACAGCCTCGACGAGCGCATCCTGCGCGAGCAGTTCGGCTGACCGCGCGAACGGGCGATCGTCCCCGCCGCGCTCACGCCGCCTCGGAATAGTCCTCGGGCGGCGCGAGCAGCGCGTCCGGCCGGTGCTCGAGCACGATCGCGAGCGCCGCCTGGTCGGCGAGGCCGCCCGCGACCCGCCGCGCCTCGTCGAGGGCCGCCTCCGTCTCGAAGCGGCGCAGGAGCGCGAGGAGCCGGCCTGCCCGGTCGGGCGCAAGGTCCTCGCAGGCATCGAGCGAGCGTTGCACGACCGTGCGCGAGAGCCCGGTCCGGGGCTCCTCGGCCGGGCTCCCGCGCGACGCGGCAAGCGCGCCCTCGAAGGCGGCCCGCAGCCCTGGGGGAAGGCCAGCCCGGTCGTAGAGGGCCCTGAAGGCGCTCCCGCGCCGATCGAGCAGGATCGGCCCGACGCGCTCGGGCGCGACGCCCGAGAGATCCGCGAAGGCCGCGGCCGCGAAGGTAAGGTTGCGCGACAGGAGAGCGCGCAGGATGAGGGCCGGCGTGAGCTGCCCGGTCGTGCGGACGTAGCGGACGAGCGCGACCACCTCGTCGGCCGAGGCGTCAGCCGACAGCGCGACGGCGGTGCGGTCGCGCGCGTCCCGCGTCACGCGCTCGGCGCGTTCGGGCGAGAGCCAGCCGCCCGCGACCGCGAGGCGACCGAGGCTCTCGGCGAGCGTCGCGGCGACGGCCTGGGCGACGGCGGCCGGAAGGTCGGGCCGGGCGAGCAGCGCCTCGCGAACGTCCGGGTCGGCCCCATGCCGCTCGACCATGCGCATGAGGCTCGTGCGCCCGATCTCAGCTTCGAGATTGGCCGCGAGCGCCGCGAGGGCCTCGGGACCCGCGACCTCCGCCAGTGCGCCCGCGACCGAGGTCGAGAGCGGACGGCGGCTCGCGATCGCGACCTGGGCGCGCGCGTCGCCGAGGGCCGCGCAATCGACGAGGTCCGCGTCGATGAGGATCGGCGAGCGCCGGAGCACGGGATCGGCGACCTCGCTCCCGTCGCAGGCGAGCGCGACGACGATGTGGCGCGGCGCGTGAGGGGAGCCGGCGAGCGCCTCGGCCATCGCGCGGCGCACGAGCCCCGACCGGTCGTCGAGCATGGCGGTGAGCGCCGTCTCGGCTTCGCGGCGGTCCGCCTCGCCGAGGTCCGAGTAGAGATAGGCGCGCGCGAGCGCGGAGACGGCCTCCGCCCGGTCGCCGGGCGGGGCGCTGCGGGCCCAGAGAAGGAACTGGCGCACGATCATGAGCGGCGTCTCGCCTTGAGCGGGGCGGCGTCGGGACGAGCCGATCCGGACGGACCGGCGGCTTCGAGCCGCGGCCGAGGGGGCGGCAGGGGCACGTTCGGGGCCGACGTCGACGCGGCGGCGGAGGATGGCTCGGTCGCGGCGACCGTCGCGGTCGAGGCGGGCGCGGCGTCGCCCGCGGACGCTGTCTCACCCGAGCGGGGAAAGAACGGGACCAGGGGGCCGGCCTTCTCGCCCGCGACATTGGACTGGTTCACGCGCCAGAGCTTGGCGACCGCGTCGGAGACCGGACCGGCGCGGTTGCCCGTCTGGAACAGGCCCTGAAGAGGCGGGCCCGAAAGAGTCGGGAGCACGGATGTGGCCGTGTCCGCCGGCACGGCGGCCGGCGCGTTCGCGGCCTGGGCGGCCAGCACCTGATACACCTCGGCGGCGCCGCGCGGTCGGCCTGCCTTGTCGTAGAAGATGCCGCGATTGGCCGCCGCCGCCTCGGGGAAGTCGAGTGCGGCCGCGCGCTGCGGGTTGTCGGTCGCGGCCCGGATGAGGTCGCTCGCGCCGCGCGCCCCGAGGACATGGGCCGCATAGAGGTCGCCCCCGCCGGGCTCCCGACCGGTCGCGGCGGCGAGGTAGGCACGGTTCTGCTGCGTCAGCGCGCCGGCCAGGACCGAGGCGACGCTCGGGTCCTCGCGGAGCTTCAGGATCGCCTGGCGGGCCTGCGGATCCGGCACCGCGAAGGTCCCGTCCGACCGGGCCTCGATGGCGCCCGCGAAGCTCCCGAGGCCGAGCTTGTCGCCCTCGCTGCGCAGGAGCCCGAGCCAGGTCTGCTCGATGAACTGGAAGAGGCCGGTCGCCGAGGACGTGCCGGCCTTGGCGGCCGGATCGAGCGCGGATTCGCGCTTGGCGGTCGACAGGAGGTAATCGAAGGAGGTGCCCGTCTTGCTCGCGCCCTGGCGGATCGCGTCCACGACGGGCCCGGCCGGGTCGCCCGGCCGCGCCGCGCCCTGTCCGGGAGATGTCGTGGTGAAGAGAAACATTCAGCTCGGGGCTCGGAGAGCGCGGGCGCGCCGCAAGGACCCGCGGACGATCAGCGGATTATGGTAAAGGAACCTTCAATTCGGGGCCGTCCGTGACGGGTCCGGTCCGGGCGATCCTCGACGCATCGAGCGGCGAGGTTGCCGGCTTCGACGCGCTCATCCGGGCGTGGGACGGCGACGATGCGGCCGGTCCCGTCCCGCCGCTCTGGTGGCGCCTGCCGCCGCTCTACGCCGCCGAGATCGACCGCGCGGTCGCCCGGGCCGTCTCGGCCGGCGCGGACCACGTCGTGCTGCCGAGTCTCGCCCGCGCGCCAGATCTCCAGCATCTCGGCGCGAAGCTCGCCGTCGCCGAGGCGGAAGCCGAGCGCGACGACGGCGCGGTCGGCATCGTGGCGACGCTCACGCACGCGACGGGTCTCCTCGCCCTCGCGCGCGCGCCCGAGGTGAGCCGGCGGCTTCGCGCCCTCGTCGACGTCATGCCGGAGCGCTCTCGGGGTCTCGCTCAGGCCCAGCGCGGGCTCGTCGGCCTCGTGGCCGAGGCGCTCGCCGTCCCGGCTTATCTCGCCCTGCCCGACATGCCCGCGAGCGGGGCGGTCGTCCGCCGCGCCGTCCGCGACGGCTATGCGGGCCTCCTCACGCGGCGCCCGGCCGATCTCGCGGCGATCCGATCCGCCTTTTCCTAGCCCCCGCCACGGGGGCGGCGCATGGAGAATTTCGTCTCGGGCGTCGCCACGAAATAGTCCATGTAGCCGCCCCGCATGATCGGGCGCATCGCGGCCGTGTCGACGAGCCCGTCGGCGATGAAGCGGTCGTCGATATGGACGCCCACGACCTGGCCGAGGACGAGGTACTGGTCCATCGCGCGCCCTTCGAGGGTCTCGAGCTGGATCGTGCGCAGGTGGCGGCATTCGAGAGCCGCCGGAGCCTCGGCGACGCGGGGCGCCTTGACGAGCTCGGACGGAGCAGGCGTCAGGCCCGAGAAGGCGAACTCGCTCTCGCCGCGCGGCAGAGGCGCCGAGGTCTGGTTCATCGCATCCCGGGTGTCCCAGGTCGCGAGGTTGCAGACGAATTCGTGCGTCTCGTCGATGAAGGCGACCGCGTCCTTGTAGCCGCTCGACGAGAAGGCCACGATGAAGGGACCGTCCGCGACCGCGTTGAAGAACGAGTAGGGCGCAAGGTTGACCTCGCCCCGGGCGCTGACGGCCGACACCCAGCCGATCGGCCGGGGGCCGACGAGAGCCTTCAGCGGATCGTGCGGCAGGCCGTGGCCGCCGCTCACCTCGTAGAACATGGGGTTCCCTCAGAGCGTCGTGACGATGTCGGCGAGCGCGGGGCGTGGCCGATCGCTCGGCCTCTCGGTCGCGCGTCCGAGGTGGATGAAGCCCGCGATCCGCTCGTCCGGGGCGAGGCCGAGCTTGTCGAGCACGCGGCGATCGTAGGCGATCCATTCGGTGAGCCACGCGGTCGCGAAGCCGAGCGCGTTCGCCGCGGCCACGAAGTTCATGCACACGGCGCCGGCCGAGCGCACCTGCTCCCAATCGGGAATCTTCGGATGCGGAGCCGCCCGCGACACGACCCCGATCACGAGCGGCGCGCGGATCAGGCGGTTGCGCTCGAGCTCGAGACGTTCGGCCGGGGCCGACGGGTCGTCGGCCGCCATGATGTCGGCG
>JAFAPJ010000247.1 GCA_019247255.1 Methylobacteriaceae bacterium
CGCCCTGCCTCGCCGGCGCGCTCGAGGCGGAGGTCGAGGCGAAGGGGGAGGGCGGCCTCGTCCGCCTGCGCTTCGATCTGGCGGGCCCGCTCCTCGACGAGGAGGTGGCGGCGACCGGCGAGATGCCGCTCCCGCCCTATATCGCGGGACGCCGCGCGACGGACGAGCGGGACCGCGCCGATTACCAGACGGTCTACGCGGCCCATGACGGGGCGGTCGCGGCCCCGACCGCCGGGCTGCATTTCACCGACGGGCTCCTCGCGGCGCTCGACGCGGCCGGGATCGAGCGCCGTTTCCTGACCCTCCACGTCGGGGCCGGGACCTTCCTGCCCGTGAAGGCCGAGGACACGCGCGACCATCGCATGCATGCCGAATGGGGCCGGATCGACCGGGCCGACGCGGAGGCGCTGAACGCCGCCCGGGCGCGCGGCGGGCGCATCGTGGCGGTCGGGACGACCGCCCTGCGGCTGCTCGAGAGCGCAGCCGCCGAGGACGGGACGATCCAGCCTTTCGAGGGCACGACCGAGATCTTCATCACGCCCGGCTATCGCTTCCGGGCGGTGGACCTTCTCATGACGAACTTCCACCTGCCGCGCTCGACGCTGTTCATGCTGGTCGCGGCCTTCGCGGGGCTCGACCGGATGCGCGCGGCCTATGCCCACGCGATCGCGGCGGGCTACCGCTTCTACTCCTACGGGGATTCGTCCCTCCTCGAACGGGCCGAGCCGTGAGCGAGCCTTTCCGGTTCGAGCTCCTGGCGCGCGACGGCGCGGCGCGCCGCGGCCTTATCCGCACGCCGCGCGGCGAGATCCGGACGCCCGCCTTCATGCCGGTCGGCACGGCCGGGACCGTGAAGGCCATGTATCCCGAGCAGGTGCGGGAAGCTGGGGCTGACATCGTTCTCGGCAACACCTACCACCTGATGCTCCGCCCCGGGGCCGAGCGGGTCGCGCGGCTCGGCGGCCTCCATCACATGATGCGCTGGCCTCACCCGATCCTCACCGATTCCGGAGGATTTCAGGTGATGTCCCTGTCCGGGCTGCGAAAAATCACCGAGGCCGGCGTGACCTTCCGGTCCCATATCGACGGGTCGGAACACGCGCTTTCCCCCGAGCGCTCGATCGAGATCCAGGGGCTGCTTGGCGCCGACATCCAGATGCAGCTCGACGAATGCGTGCGCCTGCCCTGCTCGGACGAGGAGGCCGCCTCGGCGATGCGCCTGTCGCTGCGCTGGGCTGCGCGCTGCCGCGACGCCTTCGGCGACCAGCGGGGCCGCGCGCTCTTCGGGATCGTCCAGGGCGGGGCGCTGCCCGACCTCCGGATCGAGAGCGCCGAGGCGCTCGTCGCGCTCGACTTGAAGGGCTACGCGATCGGCGGGCTCGCGGTCGGCGAGCCGCAGGAGGTCATGCTGGCGATGATCGAGGTCGTGGCGCCGCGCCTGCCCGAGGCCAAGCCGCGCTACCTCATGGGGGTTGGGACGCCCGACGACATCGTCGAGGCCGTCCGGCGCGGGATCGACATGTTCGATTGCGTGATGCCGACGCGGGCCGGCCGCCACGGCATGGCCTATACCCGACGGGGCCGCATCAACCTGAAGAATGCGCGCCACGCCGACGACCCGCGCCCGCTCGACCCGGATTCGTCCTGCCCGGCCGCGAACACCTATTCCCGGGCCTACCTGCACCATCTGGTCCGGTCGGGCGAGATCCTCGGCATGATGCTACTCACCTGGAACAACATCAGCTATTACCAGGACTTGATGGCGGGTCTTCGCGCGGCGATCGAGGCCGGGCGGCTTGCCGCCTTCACCGCCGACACGAAGGCCGGCTGGGCCGAGGAGCGCGCCGCCTCAGCCGCGGCGGCCTGACTTGATGGTATAGATCCCGTCCGGCGCGCCGCGACCCGTCCGGATCGCCGTCGCGAGATCGTCGACGATCCGGGACGCGATCGGCAGCCGGTAATGGGCCGCGTCCCAGTAATTCGCGTCCTCGCTCGTCAGGGGCGAGGCTCGGCGGTAATCGACGACCGTCGCGCCGAGGCGCTCCGCCATCTCGGCGATCTGCGCCTTGCAGGCGCGGTCGGCCTCGGCGGTCGGCGTCCCGGGCGCGGCCTGGGCCACGACGTGGATCGGCGGCAGGAGGAAGACGAGCCGCGTGGTCCCGGGCAGGCCCGCGAGCAGCGAATCGAGCCGGTCGAGCGCCGGCGACCGCGCCGGGTGATGCGGCCCTTCCTTCACAGGCGCGTCGGCGATGAGCCGCAGGTTCAGCCGCGCGCGGGCGAGGTCGTAGCGGGCTTCGGGCGGGGTGAAGACCTCGTAGCCGTCCCGCCGGATGCGCTCGCGCAGGAGACCGGCCCGGGCGAGGACGACGCGGGCCGCGATCTCGAGCGTGCGCAGGTTCAGGAGCTGCGGCAGGTCGTTCCACGGGTCGTCGTCGTAGAGCCAGGGCGGGAAGGACCGCGGGGTCAGCCGCGGCGCCTCCGGGTCGCACCAGATCCGGTCGAGGCCGAAGACGAGCGCCCGGGGCGCGGGAGCGTGACGGAGGAAGAGGCTCGCGAGCTCCGTCTGCTCCCAGGGCGTGGCGGCGTTCATGCCGAGATTGGCGGCATGTCCGCCGAAGGCCGTCGCGAGCCGCTCCGGATCGAGGAGCCGGACCGTCGAGGTGCCGAAGACGGCCGCATCGAAGGCGCCGCTGCGCGCGAGCTGCGGGTAGATGTAGCGCTGGTTGAGGTCCATGAGCGGACCCGGCGCTGAGCCCGGCCGGACGCGGCTGCCGAACGGATCGACCGCGACCGTGAAGGCGTAGAGGGCGAGCGCAAGCGCCACGGCGACCAGCGCCGCGAGCCGCACGAAGCCGGGCCAGGGCGTCGCCGGCCAGGCCTCGCGAAGCAGGGGTTCAGGGGATCGCATGATCCTGTGATCCCCCGATCAGCCGATGCTCCTGACGATGGTGAGCGCGCCGGGGCTCGAACCCGGGACCCCATGATTAAAAGTCACGTGCTCTACCAACTGAGCTACGCGCTCGCCGGGCCGGGAGATAGGAGGACGCTCCCGACCGGTCAAATGACGGACGGTCGCGCTGCTCCGCGACCGACCCTCAGCGTGTCAGCGACCGTCAGCGGTCGTCGTCGTCCCCGCCGCCTTCGGCGAGCGCCGCCCCGACCTCGAGGCCGAGCTCGTCGAGATCGAGCTCGTCGCGCTCGAACACGCTTTCGCCGCGAGCCTGGCGCTCGGCTTCCTCCGGGCTGCGGGCGACGTTGATCGTCACCTCGACCTGCACCTCCGGATGGAGCGAAACCGGGACGGTATGGAGCCCCAACGCCTTGATCGGCGCATTCAGGACGAACTGATCGCGCCCGACCGAGAACCCGTTCGCGGTCACGATCTCGGCGAGGTCGCGGTTCGAGACGGAGCCGTAGAGCACGCCCGTGTCGCCCGCCTGGCGGATGATCGTGAAGGACTGGCCGCCAAGCTTGCCGGAGACCTTCTCGGCCTCCTGGCGACGCTCGAGGTTGCGCGCCTCGAGCTGCGAGCGCTGGGTCTCGAAATGCTCCTTGTTGGCCTTCGTGGCCCGCAGCGCCTTGCCGCGCGGCAGGAGGAAATTGCGGGCATAGCCGTCCTTCACCCGGACGGTCTCGCCCATCTGGCCGAGCTTGGCCACGCGCTCGAGGAGGATCACTTCCATCGTTGGTCTCCTGGGAATCTCTGATGCGGATTACGGTTGGGGTCGGTCGGGCCCGCCCGGGCGGGCGAACCGGTCGCGCAACGGCATGACGGTGTCGGCCATGCCGGCGAGGGCGAGCAGCGGCAGGATGGTGCCGCCGAAGAACAGGGTGAGCAGGTAGGTGAAGCCGAGGACAGCCCCGCGTGCGGGCCGGCCGCGGGTCGCGGTGTGCAGGAGCGCGAGGCCCTGCAGCGCGAACGCCATGCCGAGCCCTCCGACGAGGGCCGCGCCCGCGACCGAAACGTAGCCGGGGCCGAGCACGACGAGCGCGAGCGCGACGAGCCAGAGACCGAGCGCGACCGGGGGCATGCGGGTTCCCGGCACGTCGGGCCAGGGCCGCAGCAGCCGGCCGGACAGGAGCACCGTGCGGCCGGCGAGCCAGAGATTGATCGCGAAGGTGAGCGTGAAGACGCCGCCCGCGACCGCGGGGAACACGCGCACGAGGGTCCGCACGACCGTGTCGCCCTGGAAGCCCGCCATCGGCGGCAGCGGCGATTGCCGGGGCACGCTCATCTGGGCGTGGAGAAGCGCGTCGACGACCCGCCGCGAGGTCGCCTCGTAGACCGCGTAGTCGCCCCGGCCGAGGGCAATCGCCGCCACGAGAGCGACGCCCGCGCCGGCGCCCGCGCAGGCCAGGAGGAGGCGGCCGAGCGGCAGCCATTCGGTCTCGCCCCGCGGCGGGACGGGCCGGCCGAGCAGGGCGAGGAAGCCGAGGCTCCAGGCCGGCAGGCCGGGACCGACCGCGAAAACCCAGGCGGCGCTCGGGCGCAAGCCGACCGACAGGGCGGCGCCGCCCGCGGCGACCGCGAGAAGCGCCGTCCAGTGCGTCCAGCCGAGGCCCACGATCAGGATCGGCAAGGCCGCGATGTAGCCGAGCAGCATCCCGCCCGGCGACCCGGCGGTCACCGCGGAGAAGAGAAGCGCCGAGACGAGACCCGCCCCGACCGCGAGGCCGATGAGTGCATACATGCCGCTGTCCCGCTCCTCGCAAGCGGTTAGAGGCGGCCCGAGGCCGCCCCAACGTGGCCTGGCGTCGCCGCCAGCCTGAGGGGTGCCGGGCCGGCCGTCCGCCGGCCCGATCCGGACTCTAGTGGATCACGTAGGGCAGGAGGCCGAGGAAGCGGGCGCGCTTGATCGCCTGGGCGAGCTCGCGCTGCTTCTTGGCCGACACCGCCGTGATGCGGGACGGGACGATCTTGCCGCGCTCCGACACGTAGCGGGACAGGAGCTTCACGTCCTTGTAATCGATCTTCGGCGCGTTCGGCCCGGAGAACGGGCAGGTCTTGCGCCTGCGGAAGAACGGACGCCGCGCGCCGCCGCCGCTGCTGCCACCGATGGCCGCCATGGCTTACACCCCCTCCAGCGCGTCGCCGCCGCCCGGGCCGTAGCCATAGGCTTCCTCGTCGCGACGCCGACGCTCGCGATCCTTGCGCTCGTCCCGATCGCGCTTCTGCATCATCATGGACGGCCCTTCCTCGAAGCCGTCGACCTTCAGCGTCATGAAGCGCAGGACGTCCTCGCTGATGCGCATCTGCCGCTCCATCTCGGCGACGGCGGCCGGAGGCGCGCTGATGCCGAGCATCGCGAAATGCGCCTTGCGGTTCTTCTTGATCCGGTAGGCGAGGGACTTGACCCCCCACATCTCGACCTTGTCGATGGTGCCGCCTGCACCCTCGATGACGCCGCGGTACTGCTCGACCATGGCGTCGACCTGCTGGCCCGTCACATCCTGACGAACCATGAACACGTGCTCGTAGAGAGGCATGGGGAGCCCTTGCGTCACGATCCGAATGAAGCTCTGGAGACCGCCCTCGAGGCGGCCGGAGCCGGTTCGCGCGTCCGTTACGGCGCCAAGCCCTTCGAGCCGGTGGGCTCGGAGCGGTTGTTCGAAGGCGGAGACACGGGACGCCGGGCGCGAAACCCTGCCGCGCGACCGCGCAGCCGTCCGTTCAGCCCCCAGCCGAGGCGAACGCGAGCGGCCGACATAGGACGTCTCGCCGTGCGATGCAACATGCGTCGGGCCGGGGTAGCTTGTGCGCGTGCCCGTCGGAGAGGCTCGGCCGCGTGCGTGCATGCGCCTGCGGGTGGCGCGCCGGCTCCCCTGCATGGCAGGGAAGCACGGTCACCCAAGCGACGGGGTCCGTTCATGATCAGGTTCGTCCTCGCCCTCGCGAGCGTCGCGCTGTGCGTCCCTGCCACCGCGCAGGAGGCGCGGACGGGGCCGCCGAGCATCACGGTCGCGGCGAGCGCGGAGCGGGAGGTCGTACCCGACATCGCGGTGCTCCAGCTCGGCGTCACGGCCGAGCGCAAGACGGCCGCAGGCGCGGCGGACGAGGCGGCAAGGGCCGCGCAGGCCGTGCTCGAGGCCGTCAAGGCCGAAGGCGTCGAGCCCCGCGACCTGCGGGCCACCGCGACCGTCGCGCCCGTCTACGACGAGATCCGCAACGGGCAGGGACAGGTCACGGGCCGCAGCCTGCGCGGCTACCTGGCCCGCAACGCCCTCACGGTGCGGCTGCGGAAGGCCGATCGCGCCGGAGCGCTCGCCCGTAGCCTCATCGACAAGGGCGCGAACGCTCTCGAAGGCGTTCGCTTTGAGGTCGGCGACCGGGAGCGCATGACGGACGAGCTCAGGGTCGCGGCCGTGACGAACGCGATGCGCCGCGCCGCTCTCCTGGCCGACGCGGCCGGCGTGAAGCTCGGCCGGATCCTCGCCATCGATCCGGGCGGACCGGAGGAGCGCGCGCCGGCCGCTCCCTTCGCGGCGAGCCGCGCCGCCGCGATCGACTTGCCCGCCGCCGCGATCCCCATCGAGCCCGGGATCGTGACGCTCGCTGCCCGGGTGTCGATCACCTGGGAGCTCGTTCAGCCCTGACCGGACACCGCTCGCGGCAGCCCCCCGACACGAGTTGCGCGGCGGGTCGCATCGGCGAATAGTCGCGACCCGAGGTCCGGAGACCGGGCGGCGACAGCGGCCGCCAGCTCACGCAGGTGCCGCCATGACGCCAGACAAGTCATCGAGCTCCAAGGTCGCCACCGTGCTGCGCGTCACGAGCGGCAACTTCCTCGAGATGTTCGACTTCTTCCTGTTCGGCTTCTACGCGACCTACATCTCGAAGACGTTCTTCCCGACCGGCAACGAGTTCGCCTCGTTGATGCTGACCTTCATGACGTTCGGGGCCGGCTTCCTGATGCGGCCGCTCGGCGCCATCTTCCTCGGCGCCTACGTCGACAGCGTCGGACGCCGCCGGGGGCTCATCGTGACTCTCGGCATCATGGCGACCGGGACGATCCTGATCGCCTTCGTGCCGGGCTACCAGACGATCGGGCTCGCGGCGCCCTTCCTGGTGCTCATCGGCCGCCTGCTGCAGGGCTTCTCCGCCGGCGTCGAGCTCGGCGGCGTCTCGGTCTACCTCGCCGAGATGGCGACGCCCGGCAACAAGGGCTTCTACGTCTCCTGGCAATCGGGCAGCCAGCAGGTCGCCGTCATGTTCGCAGCCGTGATCGGCTACGTGCTGAACACCCTCCTGACCCCCGCCGACATGAACGGCTGGGGCTGGCGGGTCCCGTTCTTCATCGGCTGCGCGATCGTCCCGTTCCTGTTCTACATCCGCCAATCGCTCGAGGAGACGCAGGAATTCCTGCATCGCAAGCACCGGCCGAGCATGAACGAGGTTCTCGCCTCGCTCACGCGTCACTGGTCGATCGTGCTTCTCGGGATGCTCCTCGTCGGCATGACGACGATCTCCTTCTACACGATCACCGTCTACACGCCGACCTTCGGCAAGAGCGTCCTCAAGCTGTCGGACACGGACAGCCTGCTCGTCACCTTCTGCACGGCGCTGTCGAACCTGTTCTGGCTGCCCGTGATGGGCGCGCTCTCGGACCGGGTCGGCCGCCGGCCGCTCCTCCTCGTCTTCTCGGCCCTCAC
>JAFAPJ010000385.1 GCA_019247255.1 Methylobacteriaceae bacterium
TTGTCGAACTCGGCATCTTTTCGGTGATGTGGAGCGAGCATTGTTCCTACAAGTCCACGCGCGTGCATCTCGCGAAGCTGCCGACCAAAGCGCCGTGGGTGCTGCAGGGGCCGGGTGAGAACACAGGCGTCATCGACATCGGCGACGGCGATGCCGCCGTATTCAAGATGGAAAGCCACAACCATCCTTCGTACATCGAGCCGTATCAGGGCGCGGCGACGGGGGTCGGCGGGATCCTCCGCGACGTGTTCACGATGGGGGCGCGGCCGATCGCGGCCTTGAACGCGCTCCGTTTCGGGGCGCCGGACCACCCGCGCACGCGCCACCTCGTGGCGGGGGTCGTCGCGGGGATCGGCGGCTACGGCAATTCCTTCGGGGTGCCGACGGTCGGCGGCTCGGTCGGCTTCCACACGCGCTACGACGGCAACATCCTGGTGAACGCGATGGCGGTCGGGCTCGCCCGGACGGACGCGATCTTCTACGCGGCCGCCGCCGGCGTCGGAAACCCGATCGTCTATCTCGGCTCGAAGACGGGCCGCGACGGCATCCACGGCGCCACGATGGCGAGCCAGGAATTCGGCGAGGGCGCGGAGGAGAAGCGCCCGACCGTGCAGGTCGGCGACCCCTTCGCCGAGAAGCTGCTCCTCGAGGCCTGCCTCGAGCTGATGGCCTCGGGCTCCGTCGTCGCCATTCAGGACATGGGGGCGGCCGGCCTCACCTGCTCGGCCGTCGAGATGGGCGCGAAGGGCGGGCTCGGGGTCGAGCTCGACCTCGACGCGGTCCCGACCCGCGAGGCCGGCATGACCGCCTACGAGATGATGCTCTCCGAGAGCCAGGAGCGCATGCTGATGGTGCTCTCCCCCGGCCGGGAGGAGGAGGCGGGCGCGATCTTCCGCAAATGGGGGCTCGACTTCGCGGTCATCGGGCGCACGACCGACACGCTGCGCTTCGTGGTCCGCTACGGCGGCGAGGTCGTGGCCGACCTCCCGATCAAGGAGCTCGGGGACGAGGCGCCGCTCTACGATCGGCCGCACCTCGCCAACACCTTCCAGCCCGTGGTCGCGCCCGAGAGCGTCGAGCCGCCCGTCGGCCCAGCGGAGGCGCTGCTGCGGCTCATCGGCTCGCCCGACCTCTCGTCCAAGCGCTGGGTCTGGGAGCAGTACGACTGGATCATCGGCGGCAACACGGTCTCGGGACCCGGCGGGGACGCCGCGATCGTCCGGGTCGAGGACGGCCCCAAGGCGCTCGCTCTGACGACGGACGTCACTCCGCGCTATTGCGAGGCGGATCCGGTCGAGGGCGGCCGCCAGGCCGTCGCCGAGGCCTGGCGCAACATCACGGCGGTCGGCGGCCTGCCGCTCGCGCTGACCGACAACCTCAATTTCGGCAATCCGGAGCGGCCGGAGGCCATGGGGCAGCTCGTCGGCTGCATCCGGGGCATCGGCGAGGCCGCGCGGGCGCTCGACTTCCCGGTCGTGTCCGGCAACGTGTCGCTCTACAACGAGACGAACGGCCGGGGCATCCTGCCCACGCCGACGATCGGCGGGGTCGGGCTCCTCGACGACCTGTCGCGCCGCGCCTCGATCGCGTTCAAGCGCCCGGGCGAGGCCGTGCTCCTCATCGGCGAGACGCGGGGCTGGATCGGGCAATCCGTCTACCTGCGCGAGATCTGCGGCCGGGAGGAGGGCGCCCCGCCGCCGGTCGACCTCGAGGCGGAGCGGCGCAACGGCGATTTCGTGCGGGCGCTGATCCGGGCCGGCCGGACCGACACGGTCCACGACCTCTCGGATGGCGGGCTCGCGGTGGCGCTCGCCGAGATGGCGATGGCGGGCGGGATCGGCGTCACGCTCCTGTCCCGCGACGCGCCCGCGACCGTGCCGCTCCATGCCTTCCTGTTCGGCGAGGACGGGGCGCGATATGTCGTCGCCTGCGCGGCCGACACGATGGCGGATATCCGGCGCGAGGCGGCCGCGGCGGGCGTTCCGACCTGGTATCTCGGAACGACGGGCGGCGACGAGGTCGCGCTCGCCGGCGAGCCGCCGGTCCCGCTCGCTGAGCTCGGCGCCGCGCATGAGCGCTGGTTGTCGGATTATATGGCGACGCTGGCCGGGCCGACGGCGGCCGACGCGGCCTGAGGAGAACAGCGATGCCGATGGATGCGGGCGAGATCGAGCGGATGATCAAGGCGGCGCTGCCGGACGCCACGGTGGAGATCCGCGATCTGGCGGGCGACGGCGACCATTACGCCGCGACCGTCACCTCCGGGGCCTTCGCGGGAAAGTCCCGCGTGCAGCAGCATCAGATGGTCTACGCGGCGCTCGGCGGCCGCATGGGCGGCGTCCTGCACGCGCTCGCGCTGACCACGGCCGCACCGCAGGGGTGATCCTGTCGGAGGAGTGATCCCGCCGGCGGCCCGGCGGGATCGAGGCCGAGCTTACTGGAGCGGGCCGGTCAAGACGCGCGCGGGCGCGGTCGCGACGCCGAGCGGCGCCTCGAGCACCTGGACGGGCGACGGGAGGATCGAGCCCGTCGTGATGTCGTCCGCCGGCATGCCCATCGCGGCCGCGCCGCAATGGTTGCGCGCCGCCATCATGC
>JAFAPJ010000546.1 GCA_019247255.1 Methylobacteriaceae bacterium
GCCAGTGCAGCGCCTGCGCGACGCCGGTGTAGCGGGGGCGACCCTCGGCGATGGGCGCGGGACGCGGACTGTCGGGCACGGGCGGAAGCATGCGGCTTCGGCCTAACGTCAAGCCAGGCGCGGGCTGAGTGTGGCGAGACAGCGCAGCCGGCGGCGATCGGCCGGCCAGGTCGCGTCGCGCCGTGGCCGCTGCGCCACGTTCCTCTCTTGCGCAGGCGAGCGCGGAACAAACTTGCTCCCCGCGGGCTCTTGCCTCACGGAGCGCGGGGCAATCGAGGAGAAGCGGATGCGGTCGGGTCGGCTCAGTTTCACGGCGGCACTCGTGGCGACGGCGCTCGCGGCCGGCGCGCTCGGCGCCGGGCCGCGCGCGGTCGCCCAGACGACGCCGACGCCCTCCCCGGCGACCCCGACGCCGGCGACGCCCGGCCCCAATCCCGGCACGGCGGCGACGGATGCGATCACGAGCCCGACCAAGCCACCGGCCGATTTCGAGCAGAAGCCCGTCGGTCCGGCACCCCTGCCCGGCGCCCCAACGCCCGCGCCGACCGGCGGCGGCGGCACGCCGGGCCCGTCGCCCGATACCGTGCGGCCCGACGGACGCCAGGGCGCGTTGCCGGCGCCGACCCGGGTCGTCCAGGCCTCGCCCGCAACAGCGCCTGCGGCAAGCGAGAGCGGCGCAGACCCGATCGCGAGCGAGCGGCGGGAGCTCGTGGCGCTCACCCGCCAGGTCGCGGCGGCCACCCGCGAGAGCGTCGATTACGGCCGCGTCGTCCCGGACATCCTCACCCAGATCCTGGCGAAGCTCGACAAGCTCGAGGACAAGCTCGACAAGGTCGAGACGGCCCTGCACGCCCCCGCGCGGCGGCGCTGAGGCGCGCCGTCACGCGGCCTCGGCCTGCAGGAAATCCTCGGCGTAGTGACAGGCCACGCGCCGGCCGTCGAGCGGCCGGAGCGCGGGGCGTTCGACCCGACACCGATCCGTCACGTAGGGGCACCGGGTCGAGAACACGCAGCCCTGCGGCGGGTTCAGCGGCGAGGGCAGCTCGCCCCTCAGCACGATCCGGGCGCGGCCCCCGCGGGCCAGGCCCGGCGTCGAGGCGAGCAGCGCCATAGTGTAGGGGTGAAGCGGCCGGGCGAAGATCCGCTCCTTCGGCCCCTGCTCGATCGCCAGGCCGAGATACATGACGAGCACGTCGTGCGCGATGTGACGCACGACGCCGAGATCGTGGCTGATGAACAGGTAGGCGAGGCCGAGATCAGCCTGGAGGTCGGCCAGGAGGTTGAGGACCTGCGCCTGGATCGAGACGTCGAGCGCGGAGACCGGCTCGTCGGCTACGACGAGCTTCGGCGAGAGCATGAGCGCGCAGGCGATCGCGACGCGCTGACGCTGGCCGCCCGAGAACATGTGCGGGTAGCGCTGCGCATATTCGGGCCGCAGCCCGACGCGCGCCAGCATGTCGGCGACCCTGGCCTGACGCTCGGAGCGCGGCAGGCTCGTGTTGATGGCGAGCGGCGCCTCGAGGATAGCCGCCACAGTCTTGCGCGGGTTGAGCGATCCGTAGGGGTTCTGGAAGACGAGCTGGACGGCCCGGCGCAGCCGCTTGCGCTCCTCTGCCGGAAGGTCGGCCGCGGTCGCGTCCGACCCGTCGAGGACGAGCCGGCCCGCGCTCGGCCGCTCGATCAGCGTCACCATGCGGGCGAGGGTCGACTTTCCGCAGCCGGATTCCCCGACGATCGCGAGCGTGCGTCCCGGCGCGACCGCGAAGGAGATCCCGCCGACGGCCTGGAGCCGCGCGGGCTTGCGGAAGAGGCCGCGCCCGACCTCGTAGACCTGGACCAGGTTCTCGGCCTCGACGACCGCATTCATGGCAGCGCCTCCGCGACCGGCTCGTCCCGGGCGGTCGCGCCGACCGGCCCATCGGCCGCGATAAGCGCGGCGCGGCTCGGGTCGCCGAGCGGGTAATGGCAGCGGATCTGCCCGTCCTGCCAGGGCCGGAGGCTCGGACGGACGCGCCGCGAATGGTCCGTCGCGAAGCTGCAGCGGGGCGAGAACAGGCAGCCTTCCGGCCGGTCGTGCAGCCCCGGGACGACGCCGGGGATCGTCGAAAGGCGCCCGTCCCCTTCGCTCCGCTCGGGCAGCGCCGCGAGGAGCGCCGCCGTGTAGGGGTGCTGCGGAGCCTCGAAGAGGCGCGAGGCGGGCCGCTCCTCCATGATCTGGCCGGCATACATGACGCAGACCCGTTCGGCGGTCTCGGCCACGACGCCCATGTTGTGGGTGATCAGGATGAGCGCCATGCCGCGCTCGCGCCGCAACGTCGCCAGAAGGTCGAGAATCTGCGCCTGGATCGTCACGTCGAGCGCGGTCGTCGGCTCGTCCGCGATGAGGAGGCGCGGGTTGCAGGCGATCGCCATCGCGATCATCACCCGCTGATTCATGCCGCCCGAGAGCTGGTGCGGATAGGCCTTCAGCCGGCTCTCCGGGGCCGGGATGCCGACCTGCTCGAGAAGCTCGATCGAGCGCCGCCGCGCCTCGCGCCCGGACAGGCCGAGATGGAGCCGCAGCGTTTCGGCGAGCTGGAAGCCGACCGTGAAGCACGGGTTCAGGCTCGTCGTCGGCTCCTGGAAGATCATCGCGACGTCCTTGCCGACCAGGCGTCGCCGCTCGCGCGGCGAGATCCCCCGCAGATCCGTCCCGGCGAAGGCGAGCCGGTCCGCCCGGACCCGGCCCGGGAAGCCGACGAGCCCCATGACGGCCACCATGGTCACGCTCTTGCCCGAGCCGGATTCGCCCACGATGCCGAGAACGTCGCCCTCCTCGACCGAGAGGCTGACCCCGTCCACCGCGTGAAGCGTGCCGGACGCCGTCGGGAACTCGACCGATAGGTTCTGGATGTCGAGAAGGGGCATGGACTTGTGCTAACCTGCAGTCGGCACAATTTGGGATGGCCGA
>JAFAPJ010000551.1 GCA_019247255.1 Methylobacteriaceae bacterium
GCGAGCGCCATCGCGACGAGCGCGTAGACGATCACGAAGCCGAGGATGAAGACGGTCCCGAGGAGGGTGCGCAGGCGCCGAGGCATGGCGGATCCGGGGTGAGGGTGCGACCCGGGACGCGATTGCCCGGTCCCGGTCATTCGCCTATGTGACGGCATCGCCTTCGAATTCAAGCCGCGGGGAGAGTGGCATGCCGGCCTGGCTCGCCGGACGACGGTCCATCGATGCGGCTTCGGCCGCGCCCGGAGCGCATGCGGTCCGCGCCTGGCTCTACAGCCTCGCGGTCCTCGTGGTCCTCATGGTCGCGGTCGGGGGCGCGACGCGCCTCACCGGCTCCGGCCTCTCCATCACGGAATGGAAGCCCGTCACGGGCGCGATCCCGCCGCTGACCGATGCCGGCTGGGCGGCCGAGTTCGAGAAGTACCGCGCGAGCTCGCAATACCAGAACCTGAACCAGGGCATGTCGCTCGCCGAGTTCCGATTCATCTACGCCTGGGAATGGGGCCATCGGCAGCTCGGGCGGCTCATCGGCCTCGCGTTCTTCCTGCCCCTCGCCTGGTTCTGGTGGCGCGGCCGCGTCAGCGGGTCGCTCGCGCTCGCGCTTCTCGGGGTCGGGGCGCTCGGCGGCCTGCAAGCCACGATCGGCTGGATCATGGTTGCATCCGGGCTGAAGCCCGGAATGGTCGCGGTCGAGCCGATTAAGCTCGCGCTCCACCTCACCGTCGCGAGCGTCATCCTGTCGCTCCTCGTCTGGATCGCGACCGGCTTGAGGGGACGCCGTCCGCTCCCAGCCGGCCTGCCGGCCTGGCCGGCCGTCCTCCTGCTCGGCCTCGTGTTCCTCCAGATCGCGCTCGGCGGCCTCGTGGCGGGCTCGCGGGCCGGGCTGACCTACAACACCTGGCCCTTGATGGACGGGCGGCTCGTGCCGGGCCCCGAGACGCTCCTCGTCGTCCGGCCCTGGATTGAGAACTTCGTCGACAATCCGGCGCTCGTGCAGTTCAACCACCGCCTCGTCGCCTATCTCGTGCTCGCGCTCGCGCTCTGGCAGGTCGTCGCGATCCGGCGTCAGGCGCCGGGGAGCGCCGCGGCGGGCCGGGCGACCGGGCTTCTCGCGCTCACGCTCGCCCAGGCGGCGCTCGGCGTCACGACGCTTCTCCTTGCCGTGCCGCTCTGGGCGGGTCTCGCGCACCAGGTCCTGGCGATGGCGGTCCTCACCATGGCGACCGTCCATGCCCGGCTCTCGCTCGCCGAGCGGGACCGTCGCGTCCCGCTGCCGCTCGGGGCCCCCGCTACGGCTTGAGCTCCTTCGTGTCGGGCCCGGCCGCGGCCGCCATGGCTTCGAGCAGGCGGTGCCCGGCCGTCACCAACGCCAGATGCGAGAAGGCCTGCGGGAAGTTGCCGAGCTGTCGACGGCCGCGAGGGTCGTATTCCTCCGCGAGCAGGCCGACATCGTTGCGGATCGCGAGGAGGCGCTCGAAGAGCCGGGTCGCGTCCTCGACCCGTCCGCAAGCCGCATAGGCCACCACCAGCCAGAAAGAGCAGGCCAGGAACGCGCCCTCCCCGCCCTCCAGGCCGTCCGTCCCGTGCTCCGTCCGGTAGCGCAGGACGAAGCCGTCGACGAGAAGATCGCGCTCGATCGCCTCGACCGTGCCGCGGACGCGCGGGTCGCTCGCCGGCAGGAAACCCACGACCGGCAGGAGGAGAAGGCTCGCGTCGAGCGCGCGCGAGCCGTAGGACTGGACGAAGCTCCCGAGGCTCTCGTCGTAGCCGTTCCGAAGCACGTCGGCGTGGATCGCGTCGCGGATGGCGCGCCAATGGTCGAGCGGCGCCTCGTCGAGCCCGAACTCCTCCGCGCTCTCGATCGTGAAGGCGAAGGCCGCCCAGGCCATCACCTTGGAGAACGTGAAGTGCCGGGCCTCGCCCCGCACCTCCCAGATGCCCTCGTCCGGCTCCCGCCAGAGCGTCTCGAGCTGGCCGAGCAGCGCGCGCTGCACCGCCCAGGCAACCGGGCTTTCGGGGATGCCCCGGCGGCGCGCCTGATGGAGGAGGCTCATCACCTCGCCATAGACGTCGAGCTGGACCTGGGCGTGGGCCGCGTTGCCGATCCGGACCGGCTTCGAGCCCGCGAAGCCGGCGAGCCAGTCCGCCTCCCATTCCTCGAGCCGACGCTCGCCCGACAGCCCGTACATGATCTGAAGCTGCTCGACGCTCCCGGCGACCGCCCGGATCAGCCAGTCGCGCCAGGCCTCCGCCTCCTCGAGATAGCCCGCGGAGGTCAGCGCGTAGAGGCTGATCGCCGAATCGCGCAGCCAGCAATAGCGGTAATCCCAGTTGCGG
>JAFAPJ010000652.1 GCA_019247255.1 Methylobacteriaceae bacterium
GCGCTCGCCTCCGCCTTGAAGCAGGCCCGCGAGGCCGCGGCCGCCGCCGTAGCGGCCGAGAATTTCGAGGGCGCGATGCGGGCGCTGGCGGCGCTCCGCCCGGCCGTCGACGCCTTCTTCGACAAGGTCACGGTGAACGACCCCGACCCGAGGCTGCGCGAGAACCGGCTGCGCCTCCTCGCGGGCCTGCGCGACGCGACCCGCGCGGTCGCGGATTTCTCCAAGATCGAGGGCTGAGGCGGCAAGTTACTCCGCGGCGATCCGGCTCTCGGCCGCGAGGGCGAGCTCGGCCCGGGTCTTCGGCTTCGCCTTGCGCTTGAGGTCATCGAGGTCGGCGCGGTCGCGCGGGGCGTTGCGCATCGCCTGGTCGAGCCCCGGCGCATATTGGGGCGGGCAGAAGAGCGGCGCGCCGTACCAGGCGGCGGCGCGCGTCGTGAAGCCCGGATCGACGAGATGCGGCCGCCCGAGCGCCACGAGATCGGCGCGGCCAGCCGCCAGGATGGTGTTGATCTGGTCCGGCGTCGTGATGTTGCCGACGCACATGGTCGCGACCTTCGCCTCGTTGCGGATCTGGTCGGAGAACGGCGTCTGGAACATGCGCCCGTAGACGGGCCGGGCCTCCCTGACCGTCTGGCCGGTCGAGACGTCGACGAGGTCGACCCCCGCCTCGGCGAACAGCCGGGCGATCGCGACGGTGTCCTCCGGCGTAATGCCGCCCTCGGCCCAATCGGTCGCCGACAGCCGCACCGACATCGGCTTCTCGCGCGGCCAGGCCTCTCGCATGGCCGTGAAGACCTCGAGCGGGAAGCGCGCCCGGTTCTCGAGCGAGCCGCCATATTGGTCCGTGCGCCGGTTTGTCAGCGGGGACAGGAAGCTCGCCAGCAGGTAGCCGTGGGCGCAATGGAGCTCGACCATGTCGAACCCGGCCCGCTCCGCCCTCTCCACGGCTTGGACGAACTCGGCCTTGATCCGGTCCATCCCGGCCCGGTCGAGCTCGCGCGGCACCTGGCTGTCCGGGAAGTAGGGGAGGGGCGAGGCCGAGACGACCTCCCAGCCGCCCTCGTCGAGCGGCCGGTCGATCCCGTCCCACATGAGCTTCGTCGCGCCCTTGCGGCCGGCATGGCCGAGCTGAAGGCAGATCTTGGCGGCCGAATGGGCGTGGACGAACTCGACGATGCGGCGCCAGGCGGCCTCCTGCTCGTCCGTCCAGAGCCCGGTGCAGCCATGGGTGATGCGCGCGTCCGGGCCGACGCAGGTCATCTCGGTGAAGACGAGGCCGGGACCGCCGATCGCGCGGGCGCCGTAATGGACGAAGTGGAAGTCGCCCGGCACGCCGTCCTTCGCCGAATACATGCACATCGGTGACAGGACGGCCCGGTTCGCGAGCGTCATGTCCCGCAGCCGAAGGGGCTGGAACATCGGGGCGACCGGCTTCTCGACATCCGCCGGCAGGCCCTGCGCGGCGACCTGCCGGGCGAAGGTGCGGTCGACCTCGTCGACGAAATCCGGCGCGCGCAGCCGAAGGTTGTCGTAGGTGATCGCCTTCGAGCGGGTCATCACCCCGAAGGCGAACTGAACCGGGTCGAAATGCCAGAACCGGTCGACATGCTCGAACCAGACGAGCGAGACGTCGGCCGCGTGCTGGGTCTTCTCGACCTCCTCGCGCCGGCCCCGCTCGTAGGAAGCGAGCGCCGCCGGGATCGTGTCATGCGCGATCACCGCCTCGTAGAGCGCGATCGCGTCCTCCATCGCGAGCTTCGTGCCGGAGCCGATGGAGAAATGCGCCGTCGCCTTCGCGTCGCCGATGAGCACGAGGTTGTCCCGCACCCAGCGCCGCGTGCGGATCATTGGGAAGGAGCGCCAGAGCGAGCGGTTTGTCAGGATCGGGTGGGACCCGAGGAACCGGCCGAAGATCTGGTGCATCCGGGCGGCGGATTGCGCCTCGTCGAGCCCGTCGAGCCCGGCCCGCGCGAAGGTGTCCGGGTCCGTCTCGAAGATCCAGGTCGAGCGGCCCGGCTCGTACTGGTACGCGTGGGCGATGAACGGGCCCCACTCCGTCTCCTCGAACAGGAACGTGAAGGCGTCGAGCGGCTTCGTCGAGCCCATCCAGGTGAACTTGTTCGGCCGGGTGTCGATGGCCGGGCCGAAATGCTCTTCGTAGCGCTGCCGGATGCGGCTGTTGATGCCGTCGGCCGCGATCACGAGATCATGCTCGGCGAGGAGCGCCTCCTCGTCCTCGACCTCCGTCGAGAAGCGCAGATCGACGCCGAGCTCGCGCGCCCGGTCCTGCAGAATGAGAAGGAGCGTCCGCCGGGCGCAACCGCAAAAGCCGTTGCCGCCGATGCGGTGGACCGTGCCGCGGAAATGGACCGCGATGTCGTCCCAATAGGCGAACTCGTCCGTGATCCGCTTGTAGCTCGGCCAGTCGTGCCGCTCGAACGTGTCGAGGGTCGCGTCCGAGAACACGACCCCGAAGCCGAACGTGTCGTCCGCCCGGTTGCGCTCGAGGACCGTGATGCGCGCCTGCGGCCGCGCCTTCTTGAGGAGGATCGCGACGTAGAGCCCGGCCGGACCCCCGCCGATGACCGCGACCTTCATGGCTGCCTGGCCTCCGCTATGCGCGCGAAATTGTTTTAAGCCTAAAACAATTCGGGGCAAGATGCGGCACGCTGGCCGGCCCAACGAAAAAGGCCGGGCGCGTCGGCCCGGCCTTCACCCTTTCGAGAGCGCGGGGCGCTTACTCGTTCGTGGCGCGGTTCACGTTGGCGGTCGCCTGGTTCATGGCGGAGGCCGCATGCTCGGTCGCGGAGCGCGCCGCGGAGGTCGCGTGGCTCGTCGCCGTGCGGGCGGCGCTCTGCGCCGTGTCGCCGAGCTCCTTCATCTGCGACTGCATCGCGGCGAACTGGTTGCGCGCGAACTCGGACTGGATCTGCATCGCCTCCTGCATGTCCTTCGCGCGCACGATCTTCTGCGCGTGGTCGAAGGCCGCCATCAGGTTCTGCTCGGCGAAGGTCAGCGTCTTGCGGGTCATGTCGCTCGCGCTCGCCTGCATGCTGCTCGTCGAGCCCTCGAAGGTCTCGACCGTGCGCTGCGCCGCCTGGACGAAGCCGCCGATCGCCTTGCGGGCCTGCTCGACGCTGCGCTCGGCGAAGTCGCGCATCTCGGTCGGAATCTCGTATTTGCCGGTCTGGTTCATAACCCCTCCTGAAGCGTTGTGCGGCGCACATATAGATTGTGCGCTGCAAAATACAATGTTCCGGGACGCTCGTTAACGTTGACGGGAGGTAAACGTGCCCGGACGTCGCGAGCGCTCGCCCTCGCTAGCACGTTTTGCTTTGACGGTGGGGAGAGGCGACGAACGGACGTCGATGGGCGAAACGGCGTGAGGACGGGCGAGATCGAGCGTGCACTGACCGAGCTCGGGGGCGAGCGGGGCTACGAGCCGTTCCGACCGGAGGGGGCTGTGGTCGTGTGCGACCTCGCCACGGGCGACGTGCTGTGGGCCTCGCCCGAGGCGCGTGACCCGGCGGCGGGCGGCTTGCGGGCCGTCTGGACGCGCGCGCTCCTCGACCGCTTGCGCCAACTCGCCGCAGCCGAGACGACCGGGACCCGGGCGGTCGCGGTCGCCATCGCGCCGGACGGCGTGCCCGGCCGGCTGGTCGCGGGCCGCCGTCTCGCGCTCCCGGGCGGGGCCGCCGTGGCGGCCGCGCTCTGCCCCGTGCAGGATGCGGGCGCGATGGCCCCGATCTCCGTACCCGAACGCGAGCCGCCGGCACCATTCCGGGCCGCCGCCCGGGACGACATGCCGGACCGGCTCGCGGCGCTCGCGGGCCGCGGCCGGCGCCGCTTCGTCTGGAGCCAGGACGCGGAGGGCCGGATCACGGCCGCCTCGGCGCCGCTGGCCGAGGTCGTCGGAGCGGAGCGCGCCGCGATCGTCGGGCGAAGCTGGGCCGAGATCGCCGCGCGTCATCTCGCGACGGGCGATCGGCTCGGCGGCGGTCCGCCGCTCGACGGCCAGGAGGTCCTCTGGCGCCTGGCCGAGCCGGGCTGGGTCGTGCCCGTCCATCTCACGGGCTTGGCCGTCCGCTCGCCCGACGGCCGCGTGGAGGGCGCCCGAGGCTCGGGCGTGATCCGAACGGACGAGATCGGTCGGGACCCGAGCGCGCTTCCCCTCGCGCTCGCTCCGGCGGTCGCGCGCCCGGAGCTCGCGCCGGCCGCAGCGCCTCACGATCCGCCGCCCGCGGCGAGCTCGGTCACACTTCTGCCGCAGCCGGGCGAACGCCCGTCGCTGTCCTTGTCCGAGCGCGGCGCGCTGCGCGAGATCGCCCGCGCGCTCGGCGCCCGCCTCGAGAGCGACGAGGGCGAGCCCGCGGCGCCGCCCATGCGATCGGCCGAGATCGTGCCCTTGCCCCCGCGCAGCCGCGAGGCCGATCTCACCCGCCTCGTCGACCGCGTGGCCGTCGCGATCGCGGTGCTGCGCGGCGCGACGCCGCTCTTCGCCAACCGCGCCTTCCTGGACCGGCTCGGCTTCCGCGACCTCGCCGAGCTCGCGGCCGCGGACGCGATCCCGGCGGCGCTCGAGACGGCCGCCCAGGATCCGGTCTCGGTGACGGCCCGGTCCGGCGAGGTGCTGCGCCTCGGCGCGACCCTCACGGCGATCGAGTGGGGGGACGCCCCCGCGACCCTCCTGACCCTCCGGCCCGCCCCGGCCGAGGACGAGGCGGCGCGCGGACGCGCGCTCGAGCTCGAGCTCGCCCGCGCCGAAGGCATGCGCCGCGAGCTCGCCCGGCATCTCGAGCTCGGCGCCGTCGCGGCGGCGCGGCTCGACCCGCGCGGCCGCATCCTGTCCTTCGCGGGCGCGACCGACCTGCTCTTCGGCCTCGCCGAGAACGAGGTCGCGGGCGAGCCCGTGACGAGCCTCCTGGCGCCGGATTCCCACCGGGCCGCCCTCGCGCTTCTCGACGCGGCCGACGGGCGCACGCGATCCGCACCAGACGAAGGCGAGGTGGTCGGGCGCATGGCGGACGGCAGCCGGCGCCGTCTCGTCATGAGCGTCGCGGCCGCCGGCGATGGCCCGGACGGCTTCATGGTCGCGTGGCGCGAGCGGCCCGCTCCGCCCGCCCCCGTCCCGGCGCCGGTCGCGCCGTCGGCGGCGGCGCAATCCGAGCTCCTCGCCCGCATCGGCCAGGAGGTGCGCCAGCCGATCGGCGGCATGCTCGGCTACGTCGACCTGATGCTGCAGGAGCGGTTCGGGCCGATCGGGACGGAGCGCTACCGCTCCTATCTCGAGGACATCCGCCATTCGGGCCGGCAGATGCTGCGGCTCGTCGACGACCTCGTGGCGCTCGCCGGCGCGACCGCGATCGACGCCGCGGCCTCCTTCCGGCCGCTCGACCTGAACGACGTCGTCCAGGACAGCGTCGCCCGGCTCGGGCAGGTCGCGCGGCGCGAGCGCATCCTCATCCGCCGCAGCCTCGCGGCCGATCTGCCGCCCGTCCAGGGCGACGAGCGCTCGCTCCGGCAGGTGGCGCATGACCTCGTGGCGGACGCGATCCGCGGCGCCGGAGAGGGCGGGCTCGTGATCGTGTCGACCGCCCGGACGGAGGCTGGCGGGACGGTCCTTCGCGTGCGCGACACGGGGACGAACGGGGCGGGCCCGGAGGCGCGCCGCGGGCTCGGCCTGCCGCTCTCTCGCGCGCTCGTCGAGGCCAATCGCGGGCGCTTCTCGGTCGCGCCTGATCACGAGGCCGGGACGCTCGTCGAAGCGCTTTTCCCGCCACCTCTCCCGGGGGTCGAGAAGGCGCAGGCGGAGGGCTGAGCATGAGCTTGTTCACGCTGCCGGAAGACCAGGTCGCGATCCGGGACACCGCCCGCGCCTTCGCGGACGAGAAGCTCGCGCCGCACGCGCTTCGCTGGGACGAGGAGAAGCATTTCCCGGTCGACGTGATGCGGGAGGCCGCCGCGCTCGGCATGGGCGGCGTCTACATCAAGGACGATGTCGGCGGGTCGGGGCTGACGCGGCTCGACGCCGCGCTCATCTTCGAGGCGCTGGCGACGGGCTGCCCGACCGTCTCGGCCTTCATCTCGATCCACAACATGGCGTCCTGGATGATCGACGCCTACGGGTCGGACGCGCAGCGGCGGCGCTGGCTGCCCGATCTGTGCGCGATGAACCTCCTCGCCTCCTATTGCCTGACGGAGCCCGGCTCCGGCTCGGACGCGGCGGCGCTCCGGACGACCGCGCGGCGCGACGGCGACGATTACGTGCTCGACGGCGCGAAGCAGTTCATCTCGGGCGCCGGGGCGGGCGACCTCTACGTCGTCATGGTGCGCACCGGCGGCGAGGGCCCGGCCGGCATCTCGACGCTCGTCGTGCCGGGCGATGCGCCCGGCCTGTCGCTCGGGCCGAACGAGCGCAAGATGGGCTGGAACGCCCAGCCGACCCGCCAGGTGATCTTCGACGGCTGCCGCGTGCCGGCCGCGAACCGGCTCGGGCCGGAGGGGATCGGGTTCAAGATCGCCATGGCCGGGCTCGACGGCGGCCGGCTCAACATCGGGGCCTGCTCGCTCGGCGGCGCGCAGGCGGCGCTGGAGCGCACGCTCCTCTACATGCGCGACCGGAAGGCCTTCGGGCAGCGGCTCGACGCGTTCCAGGCGCTGCAGTTTCGCCTGGCCGACATGGCGACCGAGCTCGAGGCGGCCCGGACCTTCCTGTACTCCGCGGCCGCCGCCTACGACCGCGGCGACGTCCGGGCGACCCAGCTCTGCGCGATGGCGAAGCGTTTCGCGACCGATGTCGGCTTCGATGTCGCGAACCAGGCGCTCCAGCTTCACGGCGGCTACGGCTACCTGTCCGAATACGGGATCGAGAAGATCGTCCGGGACCTCCGGGTCCATCAGATCCTCGAGGGCACGAACGAGATCATGCGGGTCATCATCGCCCGCGGGCTCGTGGGGCGGTAGAATAGCGCGACGGCAACAGGGTCAGGGACCGGCATGGCGGAGCTCGCGAAGCCGATAGGCCACATGAACGTGGACGAGTTCCTCGCCTGGGCGCGTGACCGTCCGGGCCGGTACGAGCTCGTCCGCGGCGAGGTCGTGGCCATGTCGCCCCAGCGCGTCCGCCATGCGACCGCGAAATTCGCGGCGCAATCGGCGCTCGATCGCGCCCTCGAGCGGGCTGGCCTGCCTTGCCGCATGCTGCCGGACGGGATGACGGTGCGGATCGATTCCGAGACGGCGTACGAGCCGGACGCCCTCGTTTATTGCGGTCCGCCGCTCGGGGACGACGTCGTCGAGGTGCCGAAGCCGATCATCGTCGTCGAGGTGCTCTCGCCCGGCACCACGCTCGTCGACACCGGTGAGAAGTTTTCGGGTTACTTCTCGGTTGCGAGCGTGAGGCACTACCTCGTGATCAATCCCGTCACGAAGGTCGTGGTTCACCACGCGCGTGGCGAGGGCAATCTCATCAGCTCGCGGTTCTTCGTCGAAGGCACGCTTTACCTCGATCCACCGGGCCTCGACCTGCCGGTGACGGAGCTGTTTCCGCGCGCGTGACCGATCGCGGCGCAGCCCGGTCCGGCGGCGTCGCCGTCGCGCTCGCCCTGACGACCGGCAGCTTCCTGTGGCTGCGCTCCGCGCTCGCGGACCTTTAAGCGGCGAGCTGGCGCGCCGAGTTCAGCGGGCGCTCGCGAGCAGAAGCAGCTTGCGGCGTGCGCTCCGCTCGACCGCGGCGAAGCGGCGAACCGGCTTGTCGGCGAACAGCCTTTCGGTGTCTCTGTCCGCGAAAGACCGGATCACGCCGGTAGCCTCGCCTCACGGTCCGCATTCCGTCAAGCGGAACGGCCCAGCACAGGACGCTGCATGACGACCATCGCCTTCATCGGCCTCGGCAATATGGGCGGCCCGATGGCCGCGAATCTCGTGAAGGCGGGGCACGAGGTCCTGGGCTTCGATCTCGCGCCGGCCTCCTGCGAGGCGGCGCGGGCCGAGGGCGTCGCGATCGCCTCCTCGGCCGGCGGGGCGGTGGCGGGCGCGGAGGCCGTCGTCACCATGCTGCCGGCTGGCCGGCACGTGCTGGCGGTCTGGGGCGAGATCCTGCCCGCGGTCGCGCCGGGCGCGCTCCTCGTCGATTGCTCCACGATCGACGTCGAGAGCGCACGCCGCGCCCATGCGCTCGCGGCCGAGCGGGGCTGCCTTTCGGTCGACGCGCCCGTCTCGGGCGGAACGGTCGGCGCGAAGGCCGCGACCCTCACCTTCATGGCGGGCGGGGTGGCTGAGGCCTTCGGCCGGGCCGAGCCCATCCTCGCCCGGATGGGCCGGCGCGTCGTCCATTGCGGGGAGGCCGGCGCCGGCCAGGCCGCGAAGATCTGCAACAACATGATCCTGGGGATCAGCATGATCGGGATCTCGGAGGCCTTCGTGCTCGCCGAGAAGCTCGGGCTCTCGCACCAGGCGCTCTTCGACGTCGCCTCGACCTCCTCGGGCTCCTGCTGGGCGCTGACCACGCATTGCCCGGTGCCGGGGCCCGTCCCGACGAGCGCGGCGAATCACGGCTACAAGCCGGGCTTCGCGGCCGAGCTCATGCTGAAGGACCTCCGGCTCGCGCAAGCCGCCGCGCTCACGGCCGGCGCCGCTACCCCGCTCGGCGCGGAGGCGGCCGCGCTCTACGGCCTCTACGCGGCGGCCGGCCAGGCGGGGTCGGATTACTCGGGCATCATCAATTTCCTGCGCGGCCGGGCCGCGGCGACGGCGTGAGGCGGCGGCGATGAGCGAGGGCACGATCCGGGTCGAGACGCGCGGGCGCGTCGGCCATATCACGCTGAACCGCCCGCAGGCGCTGAACGCGCTGAACCGCGAGGTCGCCCGCGAGGTCGCGGAAGCGACGGCCCGCTTCGACGCCGATCCCGAAATCGGCTGCCTCGTGCTGACGGGCTCGGAGCGCGCCTTCGCGGCCGGGGCCGACATCAAGGAGATGCAGCCGCTCACCTATCCGGCGACCTATTCCGAAGACCTGTTCGCGGTCTGGGACCGCTTCGCGGCGCGGCGCAAGCCCGCGGTCGCGGCGGTCGCGGGCTTCGCGCTCGGCGGCGGCTGCGAGGTCGTGCTCATGTGCGACCTCGTGCTCGCGGCCGACACCGCGAAGTTCGGACAGCCCGAGATCAAGCTCGGCGTCATGCCCGGGATGGGCGGGACGCAGCGCCTGACCCGCGCGATCGGCAAGGCGAAGGCGATGGACCTCTGCCTCACTGGCCGCATGATGGACGCGGCCGAGGCGGAGCGGGCGGGCCTCGTCTCGCGGATCGTCCCGGCGGCCGAGCTCCTCGACGAGGCGATCCGCACGGCCGAGACGATCGCCGGGATGTCGCTCCCGGCCGTCCTCATGACCAAGGAGGCGATCGACCGGGCGCAGGAAACGACGCTCGCGGAAGGGGTCCGGTTCGAGCGCCGGGTGTTCCACGCGATGTTCGCGACGCATGATCAGAAGGAGGGGATGGCGGCCTTCGCCGAGAAGCGGCCGGCCCGGTTCGAGCACCGCTGAAGGCGCCCCGCCACGCCCTGCGGAGGCCGGCGCGCGTTGACAGGGCAGGGGCCGTCGGCCATAAGCCGCGCCATGCGATGGGTGCCCGTGACGCGCCCCGCTGACCTATTTCCGAATTGGGACGTGCGGTTGGGAGCTCCGATCCCGCACCCGCGACCGGAGACGCGCCGTGAAAAGGACCTTTCAGCCCTCCAAGCTCGTGCGCAAGCGCCGGCATGGCTTCCGCGCCCGCATGGCGACTGTCGGTGGCCGCAAGGTCATCGCGGCGCGGCGCGCCCGCGGGCGCAAGCGCCTCTCGGCCTGATCGCGAGACCCCGCCCGTGCGCCTTCGCGGGCGCGGTCTCACCCTCGCCCGGCTCACCGCCAGGAGCGAGTTCCTGGCGG